>CAYSMT010000502.1:0-1352 GCA_964432135.1 uncultured Acidobacteriota bacterium | reverse complement strand
TTCGAGCTTGTAGCGAAAGCGCAGTTTTTCTGGGCAGGCGAACTCGAGGGCGGTGTAGTGGATCTCGAACTGCATCGAACCAGGGGGCACCTGAAGGCTCTCCCGCCCCGTTGCGGCTCTTTGTCCGTCGATAAGTTTTTCCTCGATGGTCACCTGCGGAGCGGCTCCGTACTTTCGGATTTTTCGCGGATCGATCGTGGCAACGCCAGCCACGCTGGCGAAGCACAGCGTCCCATCGCGCCGCTTGATCGCCGCGGGCGATCCCCAGCCGTTGAACTCGGCCGCTCGTAAACCGTCGGGGAGACCGAACACTCGCGGTTGGAGGCGGTCGAGTTGCCCCTCTGAGTAGGCGAGCAGATCAGCGCGAGCGAGACGCGCCACACCTCGGTTGCAAGGCAGCCAGAAGTAGCCCTCTTCGTCCTCCACGATCGCGAAGATGTTGTTGTTGAACAGGCCGTCTCGGGTCGTGTAGGTGATGAAGCGTTGGCCATCGAAGCGGGCGAGGCCGCCTTCGAGGGTTCCAACCCAAAGGGTGCCGTCGTGATCTTCGTGCGCGGCGAGGGCCACGTCGCTGAGCAGGCCCTCCGGCTTCGAGTAGGTTCGGAACCGACCGTCTTTCAGACGGCTCATCCCTCCGCCCTCCGTACAGATCCAGAGCGAACCGTCTTGCGTTTCGACGACGCAGCGCGTGAGATTGTGGGCGAGGCCGGAGGTCGTGTCGTAGTTCTCGAAGCGACCGTCAACGAAATGCGAGACGCCCGCGGCCCTGGTCGCGATCCAGATCGAGTTGTCGCGGGCTCGGGTGATGGCCCACACGATGTCATGGGCCAGGCCGTCCTTCGTCGTATAGCTCTTGAAGCTCCCGTGGTCGAGGACGGCCACGCCTCCGCCAACCGTTCCGATCAGGAGCCGGCCTTGCGCGTCCTCGGTGATGCTTCTCACGTCGTCGTCAGGCAGGCCGTCGGCTTTGGATAGCACCCGAATCTGACCGCCACGAAGCGCGGCAATGCCCTGGCCAGGAATGCCGATCCACACGGTGCCATCATGAGCCTCATAGATGGCGCTGATGTTATTGCCCGGGAGCCCCTCCGGAGTCCCGAAAACAAGGAAGGGGGCAGACTTGAGCGCATGCAAGCCGGTGGAAAGTGTGCCGATCCAAAGGTTGCCTTCGCGATCCTCCAGGAGGGAGGAAACGGGTCCATCAGCGAGACGATTAGGGAGATTGAAGCGCGAGAACTTTCCCTGGGAAAAGCGGCTGACACCTCGTGTGCTCGTACCGATCCACACGGTGCCCTCGCGATCCTCGTAAAGGACACGCGCATGGGTCTCGGGCAGACCTTCCTGAGGCAGGA
>CAYSMT010000501.1:0-2734 GCA_964432135.1 uncultured Acidobacteriota bacterium | reverse complement strand
GCACAAGTCGCTGCTCGCGCCGGCAGGTATCGGCGGTGTCTACGTGGCGGCGGGAATTACGGTGCGTGCCACGCGTTTTGGCGGGACCGGTGTCCGCTCGGCCTACCCATATCATCTCGAAGAGTACCCCTGGCGGCTCGAGGTCGGCACTCCCAACCTCCTCGGGATAGCCGGCTTGCATCTTGCACAAAAGTATATCGCCCAACGGGGACTCGCGGAGATTCACGCTCACGAAATGGCGCTCTTTGCGCGCTTGCAGGAGGGTCTCGCGCAGCTCGATGGTGTCAGCCTGCATGGCACGATGCGGCTCGAGCACCGGCTACCCGTACTCAGCTTAACGGTGGCAGGGCTTGATCCCTCGGATGTCGGCACGATCCTCGATGGTGAGTACAGCATTGCGACGCGGACGGGGTTGCACTGCGCTCCGCTCTGTCATGAGTTTCTCGGGACGGCTCCTCGAGGGACTGTGCGCATGAGCGTCGGTCCCCTATCGGAATCTGCTCATATCGAGGCCGCCCTCGAGGCCGTCGATGCCGTTCGGGCTGTCGCGGCCCGTTGAGTGCGCGTGTTGGACCACCGGGCGAGATTTCCGGGAGACGCGAGGCGGCTTCGATAGAATGGCGCCGTGATGTGGCCTGAGTACGGAAAATCAGCGAAGACCAGCAGCCAAGGCTGGCTCGTGATGCTGGCTGCGGTGGCGGCTTGTGCTTTCGTGCTCGTCGTGGCGTTGGCGAGTGTGATCGAGGCTGCGGGGCTTCCCGGAGCCTGGCTGGTGGATCTCGCCGGGCATCAGCTTTGTCACCAGCTCCCCGAGCGCAGTCTCGTCGTCGGACCTGGCCCGATGGCGGTTTGCGCGCGTTGTTTCGCACTCTACCTCGGCGGTGCGCTTGCGCTCGTTGCGGCGGTTTTCGGCCGACGAAGAAAAATATTTGACGCTCCAAGTCGCTGGTGGTTGCTGCTCGTGGCGCCGAGCGCCCTTGATGCGGTGGTCCACCTTCTGTTGGGAATGGGCGTTTCGAATGGTCCCCGCGTTGGGATATCAATCCCTGCGGGTTTCGTCCTCGGCTTGTTCCTGGCCGAGGGCATCAATGCACTATCGCGAGTCTCTGAGGGGGCGGGGTGCGTGGCACTGGAGGAAAAACAATGACGGAACAAGTTCCCGGTATCTTCAAGCCCGCGTTGATCTCCGGCGCAATCTTCGGGGTCGCCGCGGCGTTGCCTATTCTCAAGTACATTAACGTGGCTTGCTGCGCGCTCACCATCGCTAGCGGCTTCGTCGCGGCGTGGATGGTTTCGAAGGTGGCACGAGAGCATGGCGCCCGCTTCGACGTGGGCGTTGGCGCCAAGGTTGGGGTGTTGGCGGGTGTGTTTTATGGCCTCTTCACCACGCTGGCGAGCGGTCTCATGTTCGCCGTCACTGGAGGTACTGAGCTGCGCGAGGTTGCCGACATGATGAGCCAGCAAGGTGCGCCCGAGTGGGTCATCGAGGCCTTCACGTTGCTTCCTATGGTGCTCGTCTTCCAACTCATCATGGGGTTGATATTTGGCGTGATCTTCGCGACGGTCGGCGGGTTGATCGCGGGCGCGGTGTTTAAGATCGAAAAGCCCTTTGTTGCTGCTCCGCCTCCACCGGCACCAGGCGCCTGAGGTGGCGTCTAGCAGGGAGCGCTTCGCTAGCGCAAGAGGGTCGCGCTGCGTTGGCGTCGGGTTGTTGGGGGCCCGATTCTACCGCGTTGGCAGTGGGAGATAGCAGCCGGGTAGATGGCGTTGTATGCGCAATGCGCGGTGCAGGAGGTAGCCGTCGGCGTAACCGCGTTCCCAGCGTTCCTCGACCGCGTCGACGGGTGCTTTTGGCCTCGGTGCTTCGAGGCGCTCGCGCAGCAGAATGGCGCAGTCACCTACCGCTCGAAGCTGTCGCGCGTGCTTGACTCCCGCCGCGAAGCCTGCGAGATAGTCGGCATCTGAAGTCAGGCTGTCCGCGATCCGCGCGAGTACGCTGCGGAGCTCGGCCAGACGCGCATCGATTTGCGCGTTGCTTTGTTCGATCTTCCAGATCTCGTACTTCCGCAGGGTGTTCTCGTAGCCCTCCGGGAAGTCCTCGCAGAGACGTTGATTCCAACGGTTCGAGCCCTGAGCTTGAGCGAAGCTCTCCTGGCGTTGCATGATCTCGAGCAGAGCGCCATCGAGGGCGTCGATCTGCTTTTTCTTGACAAACTCTCTTGGGACCTCGATCTCGAGCTCGATACGGCAGTCGAGACGGTCATAGAGGGTGAAAGGTCCGTCCTGGTGCGCGACAAGGCGTGGCTCGTATAGCTTGAGCAGCACATCGACTCGCGAGCGCTTGACGTCGAGATTCGAAACCTGGGCCAGCTCCCCCTCCGGAAAGACGAGGCTTCCTCGGGATTGCACGAGCCGCCCGTTGACGCGATTGTTAGTGTGCGCGCTGTTGCAGTTCGAATGCACTTCAGCGTTGAGGATGACCCATGCGCCGCGCCAGCGCGCCTCGAGCTCTCTCTCGATTGGGCCGGCCCAGGCCGGCAGCAAAGTGCAGGCGATGATCAACGGCAGCAGTCGGCGCATGGCGTGTCTCCCTGAGCGGTGGGCCCTCGCGAGACAATATATATCCACTCGCTTCGAGGAAGCCTCTTAGTTTGCACTCCCTTTGATTTCGCCATTTAGAATGAGGTGGACCCCAATCGTTGGACAGTTTCCGGGGCGAGCTAAGGTGAATTCG
>CAYSMT010000500.1:0-2734 GCA_964432135.1 uncultured Acidobacteriota bacterium | reverse complement strand
GAAGACGCCGACGAAAAACCCGTCCCGGATGCGGGAAGAGAGGGGGGATCCCTAAGGTAGCCACGGGGTTGCGGGAAGGCCCGCACCGTTGAGGGCTCACTTCACTTTTATCGAGAAAGAGCTCTGTGGCGACCGCCTTTGAACTCTGCTGAAAAAGCGGGAACTTTTCCCCGTGACGCCCTAAATTTGAGCCCCGTCGGAGCCGAGAAGAGGATCTAGATCGTGAGACCGCTGCAGTGAGGGGGTGCGTCCCACGGGAAAGGCGCGCGGCGGGAGTCAAGAAAGCAATGACGGTGTGTCACCGCGGTCCCCAGGACTGGGTTGCCACTTGGCTGCTCCTGGCGGGTGCGTTGACGATCACCGCGCCCTGTTTCGCTCTGAACCCCGAACGCGCCGTCACCGACTACCGCATGCACCGCTGGACCGAGGAGGATGGGCTCCCTCAAACCAGCGTCCGCGCCCTACTCCAGACGAGCGATGGCTATATCTGGGCGGGCACGCAGGAAGGTGTGGTGCGCTACGACGGAGCCACCTTAGTCACACTCGACAAACGAAATACACCACTTCTACCCCACAACAGCATACAGACCCTCGATGAAGCACGAGCAGGTGGCATCTGGGTCGGTACTCTCGGAGGGCTCGCGCTCCTCAACGGCGTGCAAAGCGGCACGTGGACAACCCAGAACGGCCTGTGCAGCCCCGTCGTCAACGCGGTGGAGGAGGAGGAGGAACGCGTCTGGGTGGGCACGACCAACGGCCTTGCTCTTCTCGAGCAGGGCAAGGTGCACTGCTTGCGTGGCAAGCTCGGTCTCGAAACGCAAAACGTGAGGGCTCTGCTTCGTGAAGATGACGGCACGCTGCTCGTGGCACACGAGGCGGGGCTCGCCGAGCTGAGAGGTCACACGGCACAAGCCGTTGCCCTGCCTCAGGAGCTCCAGGGCGTCGAGGTGAGCGCACTCCATCGCGACGCCGGTGGTCGGCTCTGGCTGGGTACAGAGATCGGCGCCTACTACCGCGACAAGGGGATCTGGCACGCGCTCGTCACCGAGTTCGGTGCTCCCGCAACTCGTGTGGACGCTTTCTGGGAGGAGACCCACGGCGCTCTCTGGATATCGCAGCGCGGCGTAGGCCTCATTCGCTTCTCCAGAGGCCGAATCGAAGCACTCACTGCAGCTCAGGGTTTTCCGGGCACCGAGGTTCTCGCGCTCTGCGGTGACCACGAGGGAAGCCTCTGGTTCGGCGCCTACGGAGCAGGGCTCGGCGCATTGATGGACAGCAAGTTCCGCAATATCGGCTTGCGCGAGGGCCTCCCCAATGATGAGGTGCGAGCCATCTACGAAACCCGCGATGGGAGCATATGGATCGGCATGAACAGCGGCGGGCTCGCCCAACTTCGCGGCGAAGCGATCCGCACCTACGCAAAAGCCGACGGGCTCTGTGGCGAAAACATCCGTGCGCTGGCAGAGGACGAGGCCGGCGCGTTGTGGATCGGCACCTATGAGAACGGCATCTGCCGGCTCCAGAACGGGCGATTCGACCGACCACTCCGCGGGCGCTTACCACCCACGGCGATCTACGCCATCACCTTCGCACGCGACGGCAGCCTCTGGGCCGGCACGAAAGGTCACGGTGCCATACATCTCCGCGGGGACAAAGTCGAGGTCCTGGGCCGGGAACAGGGGCTGCCAGGGGACAGTGTGCGCTGCGTGCTCGAAGCACCGGATGGATCGATTTGGATCGCTGCCAACGAGGGACTCGCACACTGGGTCAATGGTCGACTGGAGGTGCTCACCAAGGCCGACGGACTGCCCCATCACTACGCATACACCCTGCATCAAGACGCGAAAGGTGTCTTGTGGGTCGGCACGATGGGCGGCGGACTGGCCCGGGTTGAGGGGGGTAGGATCCGCGGCTTCGGCCTCAACGAGGGGCTCTACGATGACACGATCTTTCGCATTCTAGAGGACGGCCATGAGCGTCTGTGGCTGACAGGAAACAAGGGCGTGCAGCGGGTTGACAAGCACGAACTCGAGCTGCTCATGCAAGGTCGTCTTGAGAGGCTTCATGTTGTCCATTACTCTCGTGCGGACGGCATGCGCAGCCGCGAGTGCAATGGCAGCGCACAACCAGCCGGAATGAGAGATAGCTCGGGGCAGCTCTGGTTCCCAACGATTTCCGGCGCTGCAATTATCGATCCGAATTCCATTCTGATGAACTCAGTCGTGCCCCCTGTTGTCATTGACGGACTCGTCGCTGACCGCGTGAAAATCGACCTCGCCAAGGCGAAGGCCATCGCGCCGGGCCACCGCGACCTCGAGTTTCACTACGCCGCGCTGAGCTTTATCGCTCCAGAACGCGTGCGCTTCGAGTATCGCCTCGAAGGATACGACGACGACTGGATCCCAGCCCCGACGCGCCGCGTCGCCTACTACACGAACCTCCCGCCCGGTCGCTACGTCTTCCGAGTGCGCGCTTGTAACAACGATGGCGTGTGGAACACAAAAGGAGCGATGCTACCGATCCGCATCATTCCGCATTTCTACCAGACGCGCTGGTTTCTCACCGTAGGAGTTCTCGTCGCCGGTCTGCTCGTCGCGCTCGTCTTCCGCTGGCGAATTGGGGCGCTTAGACGCCGGCAACACCTCCTCCGCCGTCTCGTACGCACGCGAACAGCAGCGCTCGAGCAGGAGATCACAGAGAGACGGCGCGCCGAAGAAAGGCTTGCGACCAACAT
>CAYSMT010000499.1:0-2738 GCA_964432135.1 uncultured Acidobacteriota bacterium | reverse complement strand
TGGGCGCGGGCGCGGGCGGCGAGCGCTTCGTCTTCAGCGCACTCGTTGAGCACCCGCCCCGCCTCAGCAACAGCCTCCCCGATGCGCCCGGCGCGCTCGAACGCCAGCAGAAGCTCGAGACGATGCGTACAGGCAACGAGGGGCGGCGTACCCATCAAGTGGAAATCTGCGCGCGTTCCTGTGTGCGGCCAGTCGGGTGTCGCCGCGAGAAAGCGCTGGTAGGCGGCGATCGACTCCTCATAACGACCCAACTCGAGCAGACAGCGCGCGTAGGAACGCCGGGCGGCGTTGACCCAGTCCGCCGCCAAGGTCTTGTCGCCCATCACGGCCTCGAAGTAGGGCATCGCCTCGGCATAGCGCTGGTGCTGGCCGAGGAAGTTTCCAAGACGCATCCGTGCAAAGGGGTCTTTCGAGTCGCGAGCCAACGCCGCACGATACCAGCGCAGCTCTGCCTCGGAATCGCCCTCGCGTTGGGCGATCTCGGCGAGGTTGATCTCGTCCGAGAGCGGGAGGACGGGCGATGAAGGAATCGTCCCGGTGGAAACCCCAAGAACGATAACAGCCGCAAGGAGAGCGAGACCACGCCTTCGCGCAGCCCGCAAAGCCCGCAACGCCGCCCAGCCTACCGCCGCAAGAGGGATGACAAGTACGATGGCCGGCAACCGGAAACGTGCCGTGTTAAAAAAAAGCAGCGGAGTGACCCCCCAAGACGCCGCCAGCACGATCAGTGGTCCGCTGCGAGCGTCCCAGGTCGAAGCCGCAAGGACGAGACCGGCTGCGATCAGAGGCCCAAACACGCTCAACGGCAGGATGAACCAACGGCTCTCATAACTCAGCAACGCGATGACCGGAGAACGAGCGCGAGCGTCGCCGATACGACGATTGTTCGAGATCTCATAGGCGGTCAAGAGCAGGGCCATCTTGCGAGCAAGCAAGTGCAACGCCTGACCTGGATGCCGCACGGCGCGCATCACGGACTGGCGCAGGAAGAACCTCTGATGCTCGCAACCGCGGCTCAAACCGATCTTCTTGGGCAGCTCGTACAGGCGCATCCAGGCGAGGTCCGGATGCCAATTCCCCGAATCCTGTTCAAAAGCCGGATCGTTACCCATGAAGAGGTTGATGCCACCATTCCAGGAGACGACGACCGGATCACCCTCGATCAACGCGTTGCGCAGACTCACGGGAGAGATGACCAACAACCCCGGCACGAGTACGAGGGCAAAGGCGCGTAGCGATCTCATCTGTGGCCAAAGCTTGCGCCGCGCCAAAATCAGCGCCCAGAGCGCCGCAGCGAGCAACGCGAGGAGACCGTTGGCGCGCGTGATCGTTACGAGTCCCAGCAGTGCCCCCGCGAGAGCAAGCTCTTTTTCGGGCCTGTCGAGCTCGTAAGCCATAATGAGGCGTTCCGCACTGGCGAGCAGAAACAGGATGACCAGGGGCACCAGAAGCAAGGTCGCATCGAAGTAGATCGAGGTGCCATAGAGAGCCGCGCCGATCCCCGCGATCCAGGCTGCCCGCTCGCCACCGAGCCGGCGCGCGATGCGAGCCCCAAGGAATACGCTCGCCACCCCGCACAACAGCGAGACGAACCGCGCGACGACGACCCCGGCTGTTTCACCGAAGATCGAGAAGAGAATCGCCAAGATATAGGAGTAGAGCGGTCCCTTGTAGTAGGCGCCGCTGCCCGGTAGAAGCCAACCCGTCGCAAGGATCTGCGCGGCCTGGTGCTGGTGAAACCAGGCGTCGACGACCGGGTGGAGGAAGAGCGGATCCCGCGCCGCAAGGAAGGCCAGATGGGCCCCCCGCAGCGCCAGCGCCACCACCGCAGGCACCCATAGACACGAGCTCTTCCCGATGGAGCGAAAAGTCACGATGCGGGCTCAAGGATCAGCGTGCTCCGCGCTGGACCCGGGAGGAAGGGAGTGGCTTTCCCCGCAACCCAAGCCGCTTGCGCGTCGCGGTAGTGGGGCGAGAGGGGATGACCCGACTGCCCCCCCGGCATGTGGAAGAACCCCTCCGTTTCTCGCCCAGGCGAAACGACCATGCGCTCAGAGGCCCCAAACGCCGGAAACTGAACCCGCGGCATATGCGCGCCTCCGGGCATGTCCTCGGCGGGCATATCGAGGTAGCGCGAGAGGAAGGGAATTGCCCGGCTGAGAGGGTGGCGAATCGTTAGGCGGTTCCAGCGACCCCAACGATAGTCATCCAACCCGCCAGCCTGGGATTCGGCATGTGCGAGCCGTTCATCGAGAACCGTCAGCAACAGCTCCTCCCAAGAGGCAAAGCGCTGATCGAGCAGGTGCGCGGGTCGCTCGCTGACAAGCCGCCAGAGCGCGCCCTCGCTCTGGCGATCCGGCAAGCGAAAAGTGGGCTCTGCCTCGCGGCAAATCTCGAGAAAGGGCGCAAAAGCCGCTTCGCGCACACCGTAACGAAACTCCACGAGAAGGCGATAGGCAACCGACGCCGCGCTCGCATGCCCATCCCATTCCTCGAGCAAGCGGCGGGCACGCTGGCGCGCGGGATGACCCTCGACAGAGGTCGCCTTGAGCAAATCGAGGAGCAACCCACGCCAGCGCTCGAGAAAGAGCGCGCGATCGTCGCATTGGATCGCGAGCATATCCTTGGCCGTCGCCGGTCCAAGCGCTCGCAAGGCGTCGCGAATCTGACCTGCACGCGCGCCGAGAGCGTAGCCCCCGTCCCCCATCCGCGCGAGCGACGCGCCCTCCACCGTGCGG
>CAYSMT010000498.1:0-2743 GCA_964432135.1 uncultured Acidobacteriota bacterium | reverse complement strand
CGCCGCGAGCGCGAGCCCCGTCGTTGCCGCGCTCAAGAGCGCGAGCGCAGCGCGCTTGGTCCCTGTCGTCATCGCCGCATTCCCGCCCACATCTTACCCTCGCAAGCGCTCTCCTATCAGGCGAAGAAAGGCCTTTCGCCGTGCGGACGGAGAAGGCGGGAGGATGCGAACGGCTGCGAGCTGCAATAAACGCGAGTCGGTTGCGAGTTATTCCCGGGGCACTCTGCGTTAGGCGCGGTCTCAGTAGGCGCGGGCAAAAAGGACGCGTCGTCTCGCAGGGCGACCGCTGCGCACGCAGGGTCCTGGGTCGTCCTCGATTCCGGTCGGGATGACACGCACGGTCGCCTTGGTCTCCTCTTGGATCTGCGCCTCCACGTCGGCATCTCCACAGAAGCGGGCCCGGATGAATCCGCCCTTTTCGAGAGCTTCCAGGAACTCATCCCAGCTATCGACATCTCGTGTGGAATGATCACGGCGCGCGAGCGCGCGGGAGAACAGCTCGGCCTGAAACTCTTCGAGCATCTTTGGCAGCGTCGTGGGCGCGGACTCGAGCGGCAGCGAGACCTTGGCGCGATCGAGGCGCGAGACGACCATCGTCGCATTCTTTTCGAGGTCTCGCGGTCCGAGCTCGAGACGCAGCGGCACACCCTTGAGCTCCCACTCAGCGTACTTGTAGCCCGGGTTGACGCTGTCGCGGTCATCGATCCGGGTCCGCAGCCCAGCGTTGCGCAGTGACTGGGCGAGGGTCTGAGCAGCCGCGACGGTCGCGTTTTGCTGTGCGCTGTTGCGCCAGATGGGAACGATGACGATCTGGATCGGCGCCACGCGCGGAGGAAGCACGAGGCCGTCGTCGTCGCTGTGGCTCATCACGAGGGCTCCGACGAGCCGGGTCGAAACGCCCCATGAGGTGTTCCAGGCGTACTCCCACTCGTGCTCGGCGTTTTGAAACTTCAGATCGAAGGCGCGGGAGAAATTCTGGCCGAGGTCGTGGGAGGTCCCCGCCTGCAGCGCCTTGCCGTCTTGCATCATGGCCTCAATGCAGTAGGTGTTGATGGCTCCTGCGAACTTTTCTCGATCGGTTTTCAGGCCGGTCACAACCGGGATTGCGAGCGTCTCCTCCGCGAAGCAGCGGTAGGTCTCGAGCATGCGCAGCGTTTCTTCCTGGGCTTCTGCGTGGGTCGCGTGAGCCGTGTGCCCTTCCTGCCAGAGAAACTCTGTCGTGCGTAGGAAGAGCCGCGTGCGCATCTCCCAGCGCACGACATTGGCCCATTGGTTGAGGAGGATCGGAAGGTCGCGGTAGGACTTCACCCATTTGGCGAGCATGTGGTAGATCATCGTTTCGGAGGTCGGCCGAATGATCAGCTCCTCTTCGAGACGGCTGTCTGGGTCGGGGCGCACCCCCTGCTTGCCGTGCTCCTCGACGGCGGTCAGGCGCGTATGGGTGACGACGGCGCACTCTTTTGCGAAGCCCTCGACGTGTTCCGCCTCCTTGGCCAGGAAGGACTTTGGGATAAAGAGCGGGAAGTAGGCGTTTTCATGGCCGCTTTCCTTGAACATCCCGTCGAGGATTCGTTGCATGTTCTCCCACAGCGCGTAGCCGTGGGGGCGGATGACCATGCAGCCCTTGACCGGGCTGTAGTCGGCGAGGGTGCTCCGAAGAACAACGTCGGTATACCAGCGCGAGTAATCCGTTGTGCGAGGCGTGATGTCCTTTGCCACGATTCTCTCTCCGAGGGTGAAATGCGAGCGGGCATCATAGCTCGCGTTGTTTGCACAAGCCCAATGAACTCCCCGCGACGCGTTTCGGGAAGGGTGTCGATGCCGGTGAGGAGCGCGCAACGCCAGCTTGGGATCAAGCTGATTGGCCGTCGCTGTGCGGTCCCGCCGTGAAGCGGCTCAGCGGCTGGCCGCTTCGCCCGTCATGGGGACGAAGCGCACCCCACCGAAGGTGCGCCGCGATAGATTGCCGCTTGCGTCCTTTTCGAGGACGACGAGTTCTTGGTGACCTCGGCCAACCGGGATCAGCAGGCGGCCCTCCGGAGCTAGTTGATCGATAAGGGGCTGCGGCACCTCCTCCGGAGCTGCCGCAACGATGATGAGGTCGAAGGGGGCCCTTTCGGGCCAGCCGCGGTAGCCGTCCCCGCAGCGCACGGTGATGTTCTCGTAACCCAGGTCAGCAAGGCGGTCGCGTGCTTCATCGGCCAGTTCGCAGAGGATCTCGATGCTGTAGACCTCGTCGACGATCTCCGCGAGCACGGCGGCCTGGTAGCCGGAGCCCGTCCCAACGTCGAGGGCCTTCTTTCCGGGAGCCGCGCGCGCGAGCTGCGTCATCAGAGCCACAATATAAGGTTGGCTAATCGTCTGATCGCGGGCGATGGGCAGCGGCGAATCCTGATAGGCCGCGTCTCGGAAGCGGGATGGGACGAAAAGGTGGCGCGGAACCTTGCCCATAGCTTCGAGCACGGCTGGGTCCGAGATGTCCCGGGCGGCGAGTTGGACGCGGACCATCGTCTCGCGTAAGGCAGCGAAGTGGGAGGCCTTCGCATCTTCTTTCGGCGCCGACACGCCGTTTCCGCTACAAGCGAGCGCCGGTAGCAGGAGCAGTGCGAGAAGCCACCACGGAGAACAGGACATCTCAGGGCCTCCTTTCCGGAAGATGATAACCTGTCAGCGCGGAATTTCCGCGCATGGCGGAGCCCGGAGAGGCCGACGCGATTGCCCCGGTGCCGGTTGCCGGTGGGTC
>CAYSMT010000497.1:0-2750 GCA_964432135.1 uncultured Acidobacteriota bacterium | reverse complement strand
TGTTGCCACGAGCGTCGTAGCGTGGCGCCGGCCTGCGCAACAAGCAGCGCTGCCAGGCGTCGGGGTAGCGCCGGGGGCAGACCAACGTTGAGAGGCTTATCCGCACGCTCTTCGAGCAACTTGCGGAGCTGCTCAGGGCTCTGGCCGGGGCAGAACGAAGCATAGAGCTCCGCACCGGCGTCATCGGCACGGGCGGCGATCAGATGGCGGCTGATGTCGAGGACGACCGGCCCCGACACGCCGAAATGAGTGCATAGGAACGCGCCACGGGCTCGCGCGAGGCATCGTCCTCCGCTCGCGCGCAGGGTCAGCTCTGCTGGGGCGGCACAACCTGACAGAGCGCGGAGTGGGTGACCTTCGTCGAGAGTCAAGGGTACGAGTGCCGGGTGAATGCGCGGCGTGAGACTGTGGCCGAGCTTTCGGGCGAGGCGAAAGCCGAGGCCGTCGGAGCCGCTGCGCGGAAGGGCCTTGCCTCCGCTCGCGAGAATGACGCGTTTTGCCAGTACCTTGCCCCAAGCTCCTCCAAGGATGAAACCCTTATCTTGCGCTGCGATGCTTTCAACGCGATGCGCATGGAGACTTATCACGCCGGCCTGGGCGAGGCCAGTGACGAGCGCGTCGAGCACCGAGCGTGCACGATGGCTTGCTGGGAAGAGCTTGCCCCCGTCTTCTCGCTTGACTTGCACGCCGAGCTGCTCGAACAGAGCCAGGGTTGCCGTCACGTCGAAGCGTCGCAGCACCTTCGCGATGGCTGCAGGCGTAGAGCCCGAGTAGAGTCTCGGATCGACGATGTCGTGGGTCAGATTGCAGCGTCCTCCGCCGGCGACGAGGATCTTCGCGCCAGGTGGGTCCGCGCCATCGAGAACGATGACGCGGGCAGCAGGGGCCGCTCGTGTGGCCCAGATGCCAGCCATCATCCCAGCTGCGCCTGCGCCGATGATGGCGATGTCTGCGGTCTCGTTTTTGTTCATGATGGAGCCATTGACGGGAGCCGGCCTTTAGCGCAAGGCGGCACGTGCCGAGTTGGAGCCCTTGTCATGGTGCGTCCTGTGTGCCGCCGCCCCCGTTCCATAGGTCTCCACGACGAAGTTTCTGCGCGACAAGGGTCTTGAGACGCGTTCGCGCCGCATCGAGATCGCGAAACATCGCGAAATGCGTGCGGGCGCGGGCGAGGTTCTGCCCCTCGTGCTGTGTGCGAAAGTAGGGGTCGCCTAGCAGGTGGTCTGTCAGAAAGCGTAGTCCCGTGGTGAAGGTGAGCGCGGCAGGCGCGTCGGGCAGAGCCTCGAGCTCGGCCGTACTGATCCAGTTTGCGGCGCCGTTGAGATAGCCTTCGGTCACGGCAACGAGCAATGTGGCATCAATTCCCGCGCGGCCCGGTTGTGCATCATCCTCTTCCGCGCTCGCGGCGGCGGATCGCACGCAGTCCGCATAGTCGTAGAGCGGTGTTCCTGGCATGACCGTGTCGAGATCGATCACGCACAAGGCTTCACCGCTGCGTTCGTCGAAGAGCAGATTGTCGAGCTTGGTGTCGTGGTGGACCACGCGGCGGGGAAGGTGCGCTGTCGGACCGTTCCGTGAGAAGAAGCCGGCGCGTTCAATGTGGCAACGGGCGAAGGCGATCTCCTCGACAGCGTCGGCAATGCGTGCGGGCAGCCCCTCATCGAGAGCCAACTCGAAGGCGGCCACGCGACATTCACCGTCGGCAAAAGCGGGAATCGTCTCATGCAGCTTTTCGAGGGGGAAGTCGAGCAGCTCACCAACGAAACGAGCGAAGGCGGTGGCCGCCGTGCTCGCCACCGCCGGATTCGGCGCGCGACGGTGTGTGTGTGTGCCCTCGATGAAGTGCAGGGCGCGCCAGACGATACCTGCCACGTCGCGGTGGAGCAACGCGCCGTCTTCGGGTCTCAAAACGCGCAGCACATGGCGATCGGCAACGACGCTTCGACGGCGCAGATGGTCGGTGACGGCGGCCAAATTTTCCATGACCTGTTGTGGAGAAGTGAAGATGCGCGTGTTCATCGCCTGGAAGAGGGTGCGGTGTGGATGGCGCGGCTCACCGTGAGTGGCGAGGAAGGTGTCGTGGATGTGCCCGGTTCCGAAGCGCTCGAAGGTCATCAAACGCCCTCGGCATCCGAAACGGTGGTGCAGGTCGAGGGAGGTCACGGATGATGGCTCGAGCATTTCCTTCGATCCTCTGATCTTCTGGTCGAGCCTGTTATATGCGCTGCGTGCGTGATTGCCAATCTCGTGCCGGAAAGTCGTCCGATGGAAGTGAAGGTGTCGGCGCGAAAGGGTGCGGCACGGGAACGCGCGGCGTTGTGGGCTGATGGACTTCCTTGTCTCGCTTGCAGGAGGCCAGCCCGTCGGTGGTGGGATTGGGCAAAAAAAGGGGGCGGTCGGGGAACCGCCCCAGGGGGGAAAAGGGTTGGGAGGGGAAGAGGATCAGTCTTCGATTCGGCCCCCAACCGTGTCGGATGAGATGAGGTTGTCGGTCCAGAGGATGCCGTCGGTCCAGAGGATGCTGTCGGTCCAAAGGATGCTGTCGGTCCAAAGGATGCTGTCAATCCAGAGGATGCCATCGGTCCGGAGGATGCCGTCAGTCCAGAGGATGCTGTCGGTCCAAAGGATGCTGTCGATCCAGAGGATGCCGTCGGTCCGGAGGATGCCGTCAGTCCAGAGGATGCTGTCAGTCCAGAGGATGCTGTCGATCCAGAGGATGCCGTCGGTCCGGAGGATGCCGTCAGTCCAGA
>CAYSMT010000496.1:0-2756 GCA_964432135.1 uncultured Acidobacteriota bacterium | reverse complement strand
CGGAGGGGTGAGACAGATCGATCACGACGACGATCAACTGAGCATCCCCGACCTCTTCAAAGGTCGAGCGAAAGGACGCGACAAGGTGATGAGGCAGCTTGCGAATGAAGCCAACCGTGTCTTTGACCAGGAACGCACCCCGCGGGTCGAGCTCGACCCGCCTCACGGTCGGATCCAGCGTTGCAAAGAGGCGATCTTCGACCAGGGCACCCGCGTCAACAAGGCGGTTGAATAGCGACGACTTGCCAACATTGGTATAGCCGACGAGGGCCGCTTGAGGCATTGTCGCCCGGACTTTTCGCCGCAGCTCGCGAGAACGATGCAGGCGCGAGAGCTCGCCTCGCAGGCGATCGATGCGACGGCGAATCATTCGGCGATCAAGCTCGATCTGCTTCTCACCCTCACCTTTGGTACCTCCCGGCCCACCACCAACCTGACGCGAGAGATGAGACCAGCGTCCCGCGAGCCGCGGCAGTAAATACTCGAGCTGAGCGATCTCGACCTGGGTCAGCGCCTCACGACTCCGGGCGCGACGAGCGAAAATGTCGATGATCAATCCCGCGCGGTCGACAACCGGTAGATCGAAGAGCCGCTCGAGATTGCGCGCTTGGGCCGGGGTCAAGTCCTCGTCGAGAGCAACGACAGCCGCATCAACACCCTTCGCCAGGACAGCGATCTCCTCGGCCTGGCCGGAGCCGATGAAGGTCGCCGGCGTGATGCGACGCAAGCTCAGCACGATGCGTCCCGCAGCATCGAAGCCCGCCGTATCAGCAAGGGAGGAGAGTTCGTCGAGCTGCGCTTCGATCTCGCCGCGTCGGCCCGCGCTTCGCGCGACACCTACGAGAAAGGCGCCGCCTCGGCCGTCTCCGGCTACGGTTTCAGCCACGCGCGCAGCGCCTCCAATGTGGGGGATGAGCTGCTGGAGTAGACAATACGACCGCGAGAGTCGACAACGACATGCCAGGGAAGCACCGAGACACCATAGGCCTTGGCAAGCACCGCGTCACCGTCAAAAACGAGCTGACGACGAACACCGAGCGAGCCCGCCCACTCGACGAAGCTGGCTTGGTCTTGCCGCTCGGGTACGCCAATGACGACGACATGATATCCCGTGCGCTGAAGCACGCCGAGCCGGCGACGCAACTGTGCGAGATCCCCTTCGCAAGAACGGCACCAACGCGCCACGAAGACGAGCTCACTCACACCGTTCTTACCAACGGGAATCGGACTCCCGGACACCGAAACGAAGGCCGGAGGGGGCATCGGCCGCGGTACGGGAGCTTGGGCCACCACCAGACTCGCGCCAACGGCAAGCAACACGAAGAGCACAGCAGACGCCAAGCGCCTCATAACCTGCCCCAACCCTGATAGAAGAACCACAGAGCGAGCAACAACATCACTACGCCGACGATCTTCTTGAGGGTCACCATCCAACCGCCAGGACGCGGAAGACTCGCGGCCATTCCCGAGAAAATGGCGAGCACAACAAAAAGCAACCCGAGGCCGAAGCTGAAGGCCAGCATCGCGATAGTGCCAAAGAGCAAGCGACCTTCCTTGGCAACCAATGCGACGAGGGGCAACACGATGGGCGCCGCACAAGGTGCGGCGACGATGGCTGAGGTCGCACCCATCAGTGCCGCCCCGATCATCCCCTGACGCGGGCCCGTGCCGATACGATTGAGCAGGAAGGAGGGCACGCGGATTTCAAACAAGCCCATCATCCCGAGACCGAAGATCGCGAGCACCAAGCCCACGATCGCATATCCCCAGAAGGACTGTGTCACCGAGCCGAAGGGCTTACTCGCCAGAATCGCGAACATCCCGAGGCCGGTATAGACCACCGCCATGCCGATGACATAGATGAGGGCTCGCAGCAGGATCCGCCCGCGACGACCCTCCGAGCTGGCACCTGCCGCGAGCGCGTCGGTCTCTGCACCGCCCATGTAGGTCACGACGATCGGAATCATCGGATAGACGCAAGGCGTCAGCGAGGCGAGCACCCCGGCCCCGAAGAAAATGGCGATGGCGAGCGGATCGGAAGCCCCACCAACCGCGCCAGCGAGCTGATCCGACAGACCGCCCACCCACTGGGAGAAGGAAGCGACGATGAAAGCGAAGACAACCACGGGAAGCTAGCCTCTTTGAGCGTTCGGTCCCACGCAAGGGGGACGTTGGATCAACCGGCGATCACCTTTTCGATCATACCTTCGATCTCGTCTCGCGAACGGTTTCCGATGGCCTGGCCTACGACCTGACCGTCCTTGAAAAACATCATCGTGGGAACGGAGGAAATGCCAAAACGCTGCGCCGTGGCGCGGGCCTCGTCCACGTCAACTCCATAAAACTTCATCTTGGTCGCGTAGTCGGCCGCAACGGCCTCGAGAGTCGGTGTGAGCGCTTTGCAAGGGCCACACCAAGTCGCGGAAAAATCGACGAGGACCGGCAGCTCAGCCTTGAGGACCTCGGCTTCAAAGGTGTCGTCCTTGAGCGGGGGCAGGTTGGACATAAAGGTCAATCTCCTTGGAAACCCGATCTGCTGCCGTAGGTCGCGCCACCGACGGGCGACGCACGGCGAGGAAAGGTTGGTTAGCTTAACGCATCACAAAGATGCGCTGAACGACCAAAGGTTACGCGATGGGGGGGGCGGACCGCCAACCAAGGGAACGAACAGGCCCGGAAAGGAGATATTTCTAACCACGTCTCTCGCCGCAGGCGCTTTGTGGTCAATAGCTTGCGTGCTGCGCACGACGGAAGTT
>CAYSMT010000495.1:0-2774 GCA_964432135.1 uncultured Acidobacteriota bacterium | reverse complement strand
AGCGCCCTTCGAGGCGACTGGAAGCACGCTCGAGGCCGTGGAGCGCTTCCTCGAGTTTGTCCCGCTCGACCGGAACCTCCACGGCCATGCCTGTCACGAGCTGGAGCTCGCGACCCGCGTGAGAAGATCCTCCGCGGCGAAAGAAGCGGGCATGAGCGGTGTACGAGCGAGCAACGCTTCGAGGCGCTTTTTCGCCGCGGCGATCTGCCCGGCTCGGAGTTCGCAAGCAGCGAGGCGCACGTCAAGCCAGGCGAGCTCGGGACCGTGGGAATAGGCACGGTGAGCCGCACGATAGTCTTCACAAGCCGGTTGCCACTGCCCGGCCAGTGCACGTGCGTCGCCGCGTAACAGCGCCGCTTCGGCCTGAGGACCGCTGAGCGACTCGAGCAACTCGCGGGCCTTGTCGGGTTGACCTTCGGACCACTGCGCACGAGCGGCGAGACGACGACGTTCCGGCCCGCCCTTGCCCTCGAAATGCGACGCGCTGAGGATGTGCAGGATGGCCTGCCAGCGTTCCTTCCTTTCAAGCGCCGCGAGGCGCTGAGGGTCTAACGGGTCATACCCTTCGACCTTCTCCTCTGGGAGAGTGCGTGCAAGCCCTTCGATGGCCGCCGGATTCGGCGGACCGAACGACTTGACCAAACTCTTGTAGATCGCTCCGGCGTGCTCGTAGCTGCCAACATCCTCGTACAGACGGGCAGCGGCGATCTGCGCCGCCGGAGAGAGGGCCCGAAGCTGGCTCACACCCCGCGCGAGCTCGAAGTAGAAGGCCGCGCGAGCAGGATCCTTGGCGAGCTGCGGATTGAGCTCGCGCATCAAGCCATCGAAGCTGTTGCGCGCCATCTCGCGCACGAAGGGATCGCCGTCACGAATCATCGAGGCGAGCATCAAGAGCGCCCCCTCCACACCACGAGCTTTCTTCTCGATCGCGATGAGACGCTCGAGCGCCTTGGCGGCCGGAGCCGGCTCCAGGGCGGCCTCGATGACGGCCTTGTAGTTCTCCCGAGCCTCATCGACGCGCTCCATCGCCTCGAGAACCAACCCTTCCTGCAGCCGACCTTCCACCGCAACCCCCGGCTCTTTCGCGGCGTCGACGGCCTCCTCGACCATGTGCAGTGCCAGCTCGTCGTTGCCGAGGTCACGATAGATACCTGCCGCGTGAAGCAGGGCCCATGGACGCCGAGGATCGTTGGGAAAGAGATTCGAAAAACGCAGCAACAAAGCTAGACCTTCACGCTTGCCGCCAACCTCGCGTGCCGCTTCCGCGGCAAGCCAAAGGGCGTTGGCATCGAAGGTGAGACGTTCGGGGGCCAGCTTCCTGAGGCGTTGGAGCGTATCGAGCACCTTTTTCTTTTGACCGATCAATGCGTAGGTACGCGAAAGGCGGGAGAGAACTCCCACGGCGTCCGCTAGACCATCGCGCAGCAACGCCTCGTCCGCCTCAGCGCTCTTGCGCGTAAGCCCGACGGCGAGATAGAGCGCCGGAAGAGCTCGTCGGGCGCGCACGCCGAGGGAGTGCTTCGGCGAGATCTCCACAAGACGCTCGAGATCCGCGATGGCGGTCTCATTGTCGCCACTGAGCCGCTCAGAGGTGGCGCGCCGCCAAAGCAAGGTCGGGTCATCCGGGTGGGTCTCGAGCAGATGGGAGACAAGCCAGGTCGCCTCGGCCTCACGGGACTCGCCGCGGCGATCGAGCTCCGTGAGGAGCTCGAAGGCGACGGCCTCCCACTGGTCTCGCTGCTTGGCCTCTACGAGGCGTTCGCGCAGTATCTCGAGCTGTGTCGCTTTCGCCTGCGCGGGGGCTTCGGGCGCCGCCGGCGAAGCCAGCAGCGGGAAGAAGAGCAGCACGACCAGTGTCAGTTTTTTCACAGTCTCGAGTTCCCTCGGGAATTGCTCCTACGCGCGTCGCGTTAAGCAAGCTGCGTGCCGTATCGCACATGCTTCCACCGCTACATCTCGTAACATTAAGTCATTAAAGGGTGTTCTAGAATTCAACCCCCTGTTCCCCCAGCGCAGCTGCGTGCGCCCCAAAGCGTCATGAGCCGGATCATTCTCGCCACAAATGGACAAACTCTTGACACCTCAGCGGCATCGCCTATGTATAGATCCTGAGCAGGGGAGGTGATGACCTTCCAAACCGAAGGTTCCACGTGCTTCGTGGAACGGGATGACACGAAGGGCAACGAGGTATGACAACTCGGATTCCGGCGGCCTCGGACAACGAGCGGCTGAGTATCATCATCGCTGAAGACGACCCGGGGCTGCTTCCGACAGTCGTCGAGTACCTCTCCGCCCTCGGGCATGTGGTTCGCGGTGCCCAGCACGCAGAGCGAGCCCTCGAGATGCTGACCGAAGAGCCCGCAGATGTCCTGATCACCGATCTGAAGCTGCCGGGAATGACCGGACATGACCTCCTACGCGAAGTGCGCAACGTCTACCCGTCGATGATTCTGATCGTGATGACGGGCTTCGCCACGATTCACTCAGCCGTCGAGGCGATGCGCGACGGCGCGGCCGACTATCTACCCAAGCCCTTCTCCATGGCCCAACTCAAGCTCTCGGTGGAACGCGCGATCGAGACGCGCCGCCTGCGCGAAGAAAACACACGACTACGCAGCGAGCTGCGTGAGTTGACGAGCTTCGACCGTATCATCGGCAAGAGTGCGGCGATGCAACGCGTTTTCAAGATGTTGGCCAAGGTTAGTCAAGTCGACAGCACCGTACTCATCACAGGTGAGAGCGGTGTTGGCAAAGAGCTCGTGGTCCAGGCGCTG
>CAYSMT010000494.1:0-2774 GCA_964432135.1 uncultured Acidobacteriota bacterium | reverse complement strand
AAGGCTCCCGCACAGCGCCTCGTGCTGCGCAACCCCGAGGTGCGCATCGAGCCGACCAACCTGTGTAACTACCACTGCGTGATGTGCCCGCGGGATGCCAATCAACACACGCGGCCCAAGGGCATCATGCCGATGGTTTTCTATGAAAGCCTGCTCGATGAACTCATGCCGATGGGGATCACGCAGGTCACCCTCGTCAATTTTGGCGAGCCCTTCATTGACCCTCAGCTCGAGGACAAGATCTTCTCTGCGTCCCAGCGGGGCCTGACGACCTACACGATCACGAACGCCTCCCAGCTCCATAAGCCCTCACGCAGCACCCTCGCCGACGAGTACGAGCAATTGACGGGGGATCGGCTCAGTAAGGGTCAGGCGGCTCTAATGGCGGGTCTGACGCAGCTTCGGTTGAGCTTCTATGGCACATCGCCCGAGAGCTACGAGCGGATCATGCGGCGCGGTCATTTCGAGCGCGTGCGGCAGAACATCCTCGACCTTGTGGCCTATCGTGAGACCCTCGGTCGTCGAGGTGTTGTTGGCGGCGTGGAGACCCTTCTTCCGCAGCTCTCGATCTTTTTTCTCGAAATGGACCAGGACGAGCAGGAGCGCGAGAGCTTCCTGGCATTCACTCAAGAGCTCTGCGACTACGTTGAAATCTGGAGGCCGCACAACTTCGGCTCGGGCCGCGCCTATCGCGAGGTCACCGATGGCCAGCCTCTCGTGAGCTGCGGGCGCCCCTTCGATGGGCCGATTCAGATCAACTGGAACGGCATTGTCGTTCCTTGCTGCTTCGACTTCAATCAGGAGCTGCCCTTGGGCAACGTCGCCGTGGAGACCGTCGAGGAGGTCGTCCGCGGCCCGCGCTACGAGGCGCTGCGCCGGGCTCACGCGAAGGGTTGTTTCAAGGAGGTGCCCTACTGCCAGGGGTGTGATCAGCTCCGGCGCCACGACGAGGCGCTCGTGTTTTCGACCAACCCCAAGCATGCCGGGCGTGCGAAAGACGACATCGTCAAGTCACCCAATACTCGGGCTCAATTCCGCCTCGGCGAGACGCAGGAAAAGACCCGCTCCTAATCGCTGCGATGCGGGCCGCGCTATGCAAAGTGGTGACCCCAACGGGATTTGAACCCGTGTCGCGAGCTTGAAAGGCTCGTGTCCTAACCTGGCTGGACGATGGGGTCACGCTCAGATGCTGCTTCGAGGCCGGGAGTCTAGCGTCCGCTCCGGGGGGTGTCAACGCGACAAAGCCGCCTCGCTTCACAGAGCCCTTCATGGTCCATGGTCCTTACCAAACGGCCTAGAGAAGCGGCGGGATGGTCCCCGAAGAGCGCGGCCAGTCCTCCCAGGTCGCGAGCAGCTCTTCCGCGGGGGTTCGGCCCGTGGCGACGATCTTTTCGGCTGGGATGAGGTAATGCCGTTCTTCGGGGTGGAGGGCGTCGAGGCCTTGACCTGCCAGCTCGAGCAGCGCCTGCGCCAGATCCTGGGCCCGGGCGCCGGAAGGCGCTTCGGCCTCGAGGCCTCGTCGGGTACAGTCCTCGTGAAAGGCGAGACGCTGGGCGTCGCTCCAACCGGCGAAGAGGGCGGAGGCCTCCTCGCGAAGCTCGGTGCCCCCGTAGAAGAGTCCGACGGCGAGGGCGGCGAAGGCCAGTGCAAGCTCGGGACGGTTCGCATCGGCACAACGCAGCTCGAGGTAGTTCTTGAGCCGTGCCTCCGGGAAGAGGGTCGTCAGGTGGGTCTCCCAGTCGGCGAGCAGCGGCTTGATGCCGCAGCGACCGCCGTCGAGGAACTCAGAAAAGCGCGTGCCCGTCATGTCAATCAACTGCGGGCCGCGTTGGACGAAAAACATCCCGGCATCGAAGGCCCAGTTGAGGTAATCCTCGATGCCAGCGCCATCTGCGGTCAGGCCAGGGGGGATCGTGCAGCGCTCGCTGTCGACCTCGAGCCATACCCGGCCTCTGTGGGAAAGCCAGCCATTCGCCTGGCCGCCGGTTAGCGGCGAGTTTGCGAACAGCGCCGTGACCACCGAAGCCATCCTCAACGCGAGGCGTAGAGCCCGCGCCGCCTCGTCCGGCGAGAGGAGATCGAGGTTGACCTGCATGCCCGCCGTGATGCGCATCATCCACAGGGCAAAGCGCCCCCGTGTTGGCAGGTAGCGGGTCATGATCCGGTAACGTTCCTTTGGTAGGACGGTGATCTCCTCCGGTCGGGTCAGCGGCTGTTGGCCGAGGGCAAGGAAACGCAGACCGAGCGGCCGGGCGATGGATTCGACCTCGATCAGACATTCGGAGAGCTCCGCGGCGACACCCCCGAGGTCCGGGTGGGGGCGCAGGGAAAGCTCGAGCTGGCTGCCGGGCTCGAGGGTGATCCGGGAGCCGTCCCTTTCGAGTTCGAGCAGGGGCTCGCCACCCGAGGGATGCCAGCCATACTCGCGGCACAGCCCGTCGAGCACGGCGATGACGGAGGCCTCTTCGCTGTCATAGCTGATGGCTTGCCCCGTTTCCTCGTGCACCCCGACCATTTCGTATTCCAGCCCGATCAGGCGCTTTCTTCCGGGCCGAAATCCGGCGGAAAAATGGCAGAGCAGGTTCTGTCTCGTCAGCGGTGGACGCATGGACTCTCCTCCCGGACGTTGAGACAGTCTACGCGAAGCGCGCGCACCTTCGAGTGGCACGCGTCGTCGAACGCCTTGGTCACCAGGCCCCAGATGTTCACCGCTGACTTCCAGCCCAGCTCGCCCTCCTGCACGGACTCGTCGAGCCGCGCCACGAGGACTTCGA
>CAYSMT010000493.1:0-2777 GCA_964432135.1 uncultured Acidobacteriota bacterium | reverse complement strand
TTTCGAAAGAACCCTTGCGGACGGATTTGAACGCCTCGAGGAGCGCATCGAAGTTGCGCTGGCGAGCGGCGGCGTATTCCCAGGAGAGGAGGCCTTCGTCCTCGAAAGCGAGCGCGGCTTGCCGCGCGATCTCATCCTCGATGCGCTCGAAGAGCGGGGCCTGCTCCTGGATGAAGCGAGCTATCTCGCCGCCAGGGAGCGGCACATCGCGGCCTCGCGGGTCATCAAGAAGGGGGCGTCTCAGGCGGTCGATCTCGCTTTGTTCGCACCATGGCGGGAGGGTAGCTCACGCTTCATCGGCTACGAGGCTCTTCGCTCGGAAGCGGCGCAGATCGTGGGGTTTGTCGTCGATGGAGCTCCGGCCGACGGCCTGAAAGCCGGAGATTCCGGGGAGGTTGTGCTGGATGAGACCCCCTTCTACGCGGAGAGCGGCGGCCAGTTGGGTGACCGTGGCTGGCTTATCGGTGCCGGCCTTCGAGCGCGGATCGTCGGCGTCCGCTCGCCGCTCAAAGGCGTCATCCTGCATGCCGTCGAGGTCGAAACGGGCGCTCTTCAGCAAGGTCAGATCTTGCGAGCCGAGGTCGATGCAGACCATCGCGCGGCGTTGTGCCGGCACCACACAGCAACGCATCTGCTTCATGCGGCCTTGCGCCGCGTTCTTGGGGGGCACGTCAAACAGTCCGGTTCGCTTGTCGCTGCGGAGCGCCTGCGTTTTGACTTCTCGCATTACGAGCCCCTCACGGTGGAGCAGATTCATGAGATTGAGGATCTCGTCGCTGCCGTGGTGCTCTCGGACCTGCCGGTGACGACCCGCGAGATGCCTCTCGAGCAGGCCCTGGAGTCTGGCGCGGTCGCTTTTTTTGGCGACCGCTACGGCGATCGCGTGCGTGTCGTCTCTGTAGGTGAGCAGAGCACGGAGCTATGTGGTGGCACCCATGTCGCTCGCTCGGGAGAAGTTGGCCCGGTGCGTATCGTCTCCGAACGGGGCGTTGCGGCGGGAGTGCGCCGGCTGGAGGCGGTGGCTGGTCCTGCGGCTCTCGCCCGCTCCCGAGAGGAGCAGGCACTCGTCCAGCAAGTGGCGGCTCGTCTTGGCGGGGCTCCGAGCGAGATTCTCGAGCTGCTCGAGCGCAAGCTCGAGCAGGCACGTTCGCTCGAGAAGGAGACTGCGGACCTTCGCCTTCGTATCGCTCGCGAGGAGAGCACACGGACCAGCGAGCGAGTTGACGTGTGCGGCGTAGAGCTTCTAGTACGCCGCGCAGAAGGTGTCTCGCGTTCTCAGAGGCGGGATCTTGCCGATAGTTTGCGGCAGAAGCACCCCGGAGCCGTTGTCGTTCTCGGTGCCATCGACGGAGCTAAAGTCGCGTTGCTCGTTGCCGTTGGCGAGAAGGTTCAGGCAAAAGTGGATGCTCGTGAACTCATTCGGGAAATGGCTCCTCTCGTCGGTGGCGGGGGAGGCGGGCGCTCCGACCTCGCCGAAGCCGGAGGCAAAATTCCCGAAGCGCTTGGCGATGCGCTCGCGGCGGTGCCTCGAGTGCTCGAAGAGCTGCTCAGCGACTGATCGCCCGGCGCTGTTGCAGCACCTATCTTATGCCGTGGTATGAGCCTTCCTCCCCCAATGCCGTGGCAGGGCATCTGCGTTTGCTGTCGCTTCGTCTGCTGTGCGTTCTTCGTACTGGCGGTGCTCGCCCCGGCGCAGGCGCGGTGGGATCCAGAGATCGGTGCGCCCTATCAGCGTCTCATCGAGCGTGTGGCGAGGGCGCATCAGCTCGATGCCGCGCTTCTCGTCGCTCTCGTCGAGGTCGAGTCCGCCCGAGAGGCCGGTGCCGTCTCTCATGCGGGAGCGCGGGGCCTTGCCCAGCTCATGCCGGCTACGGCCCGGCGCTTTGGTGTGACCGACCCCGACGACCCTGAGGACAACCTCCATGGGGCGGCTCGCTACCTCAAATGGCTGTTGGCACGCTATCGTGGCGAGGTCGAGCTCGCCCTGGCGGCCTACAACGCCGGGGAGGGACGCGTTGATCATTTCGGTGGGGTTCCTCCCTATCCGGAAACACGGCGCTTCGTTCGCCGCGTGATGCGCAAGGCCGGTCTAGACCCTTCCGAGGCGCTGGGAGGGCGGGGCCGTCCTCGGCCTCGGCCCACGCGCCTGCGTCGGAGTGCCGCCGGCCGTCTCGTCCTGACAAACCGCTAGCGTCTCTACCGCGAAGGTCCGGGAGTGCCCGCCAGGCCCGGATTTTCGGGAAATCGTCCTTGACACCCTAGGGCATCAGCGTACCTTCCCCGCGAGTCGAGGTGACCAGTGCGTTGGACCACCCGCACGCTCTTTAGAGACGCCTCGAAAGTTGAGCGAAACTACAGAAAGGGGGTCGGTTCGTCAAGTCAGGTGGTTTGCAAAACGAAGAATCGAAACGAGTTGGTAGAGAAAACAAACAGAAAAACCAACCAAGGAAAAGGAGCCATTCAATGAGGAAGCTGATCTACGCCGCTCTTATCGCAGCGGTTATGCTCTCCCTCGGGTGCGCCGTCACGAACTACCCGGTGATCTTCGACGGGCACGGCCCGTGGAAAGACACGGTCATGGATTCGTTCTACGACCAGGCCTACATCGTCCCGAGTTCGCAGGTCGCCAAGCTTTACGCCGACGGCACCGACTGCCTGTTCAGCACGGTGGTGCAGGACAACCGCGCTGACCAGTGGCTGTACACCTACAACAACTTCGACTCCTCTGGCAAGTTGAAGTTCCTCGACCAGACCTACTGCGATCCCACGCGTCAGAC
>CAYSMT010000492.1:0-2797 GCA_964432135.1 uncultured Acidobacteriota bacterium | reverse complement strand
TTGCGAGAAAGTAGCCCGAGTCGGCGGGCAAGGCGACGAGATGAGGCTCGAGCCCGGGACACACAACCCGGCAAGGGGTGTCGACCTCAAGGAAGCCCTGCTCCTCGAAGAAAGCGCGCAGCGCAGAGACGATGCGCGCGCGAGCTCGTAGCCGGCGGAGGCGCGTGGGAAGCTGAACGTCCTCCGGATGCATGGGAGCATCGCGCCTTGCGAGGATCTGCACTCCTTTGAAGGAGTATGGTGCTTGTCCCGAGATCCAGAGCGTGATCAGATCGCCTTCGCTGGCCGCCGGAAGTTCTTTGAGGGAGAGCTCGTCATCGCCGTCGGCAAGGCGAGCGCCGTGCGCGCCGAGGTGTAGCCGGCCGCAGACGCGCACACGCGCCGCCCCGGCACGCAGGCGCGCACGCGCGGCGCGGAGCTCGGTGTAAGCTTCCATCGGGGCCAAGCCCCGAGTTTCAGCGCTTGACGCGCTCGACGTATTCGCCGGTGCGCGTATCGATCCGAATAAGCTCGCCCTCATTGAGAAACATCGGGACGTTGACCGTTGCCCCGGTGGAAAGCTGGGCGGGTTTCGAGGCGTTGGACTTCGTATCACCCTTGACACCGGGCTCGGTCTGGACGATCTCAAGCTCGACGAAGTTCGGCAGGTCGATCGAGAGAGGCTTGCCATTGTGGAAGAGCATTTCAATGGGAAGGTTCTCGCTCAGCCAGTTCGCCGCATCGCCGATGTTGGCTTCGTGCAACTCGACCTGCTCGTAGGTTTCGTTATCCATGAAATGAAACACGCCATCGCCGGAGTAGAGGTACTCCATCGCGCGTTCCTCCATCTCCGCCTTGTCAATCTTCTCGCCCGAGCGCCAGGTACGGTCGAGGGTATTTCCCGAACCCAGGCTTCGTAGACGGCAGCGAGTAAAGGCGTTGCCCTTGCCAGGTTTGACGAACTCGCAGGTCACGACGACGAAGGGCTCGCCGTCGATCTCCACTTTGAGGCCCTTTCGGAGATCACTGGTTTCGAACATGGTCTTCCTCGCAGGTCGAGCGTATTGCTGCCATAAGGAAGGGCGAAAAGAAACCCCTCCACGAGAAGCCGAGCGGGCCCGGGTCGGGCGGACGCAGGGCGAGTGGGATTATAAAGGGCCGGTCAGAAGAAGCCTAGCTTGCTTGGGATGGAGCGGAGCGGCTTTCGCCGCGATCGAATGGCCTTGGCGCCAAACGCCGGACAGGACGAACGATGACGGATGACCCCTGCTCAAAGACGCGCTTCCGCTGGGCGGGCTCTCCAGCGATTTCCCTTGAAGAGGCCGCGCGGCGTCTCGGTGTATCCCTTGATGAAACCGTGCGCCGGGCCGCGCGGCGTCTTCCGCTGCGTTTTCCGGAGAGCTACCTCGATCTCGTCGATCCTGCTGATCCCGCCGACCCCATCCGGGCGATCGCCTGGCCTGCTCCGGAAGAGATCGAGGAGGACCCCGGCGCTCTCGAAGATCCTGTTGGCGAAAACGAATGTCGGTTGCATCGCCTCGTCATCCAGAAGTATCCCGATCGGGCGTTGCTCCTGCTCACCTCGCGTTGCCACTTCTACTGCCGCTTCTGCTTCCGCGCCGACAGGGGAGGCGAACCCCGCCCAGGTGAGATCGAAGAAGCCATCGAGATTCTGGCCCGGCGTCCCGGTTTACGGGAAATCATTCTCTCGGGTGGGGATCCGCTTGTCCTGCCCGATGATCTTCTTGAGGGTCTGCTGGGGTCACTTGGTCGTCTTGAAGGGCTTCGCAGCGTACGCATCCATACGCGCGCACCGGTGCACGACCCGGCTCGGGTTGACGATGCGCTCGTCGATGCGCTCGTTCGGGGTGCGCCGCGGCCGCTGTGGATGGTGCTGCACCTGACCCACCCCCGGGAGCTCACGCCGGCCTTCGACGCGGCCGTCGAACGCCTGAGGCGGGCGGGGATAGGTCTCATGAGCCAGAGCGTCCTGTTGCGTTCGGTCAATGATGACCCGGAGCTCCTCGCCACGCTCTTTCGCGGGCTTTATGAGCGTCAGGTGCGCCCCTACTATCTTCACCATCCCGACCGGACCGCCGGTACGGCACGTTTTCGGCTTTCGATCGAGCGTGGCCTCGCTATCGTGCGCGCGTTACGCGAGCGCGTGCCGGGTCCCGCCTTCCCGCACTATGTCATCGATCGCCCCGACGGGAGCGGGAAGCTTCCTGTCATGTGGTGGACGCCAAGCTGAAGGGGGCCAGGGTGGAGCGAATCCGGCGCGTGGGTGCGCTCGCGTCGCGCGCGGGTGCACCGCAATAGAAACGCGGGCCGGGAACGTGGTGGCCGTGCGCTCGCGTCGCGCGCGGGTGCACCCGTCATGATATGACCAGATCCCGCCAATCGAGGTCGAAGCGTGCGAGGTACTTGCGCAGCCGGTCGGCGTCGTTGGTGACCTTTCGGCGCGTGCGTGATGACGCAAACAGGCGTCTGCCGGCCTCGGAAAGTGAGCGAGACTCCCTGCATACGGCGAGAACATCCTCGAGCTGGACACGCTCGAAGCGGTCGAGCACGGCAAGACGTTGTGCGCCGAGCAGATCTTCGAGTGCACCGGCGCCCCGGGTTTCTGGCGCGCACGACCAGCTCTTTCGCAGCCGAGCGATCTCCTGCTGCGCTTGCTCAAGCGGGATCTCGTCACGAGTGTTGGTGGCTAGACGCGTCGCTAAGGCCGCGAGGTCGCGGAAGTTGTTCTTCCACGCCGCCTCGCCCGAGAGGAAGAAGGCTCGCAGGGCCTCGCGTGCTTCGCTCGAAAGCCGCAAGC
>CAYSMT010000491.1:0-2800 GCA_964432135.1 uncultured Acidobacteriota bacterium | reverse complement strand
TTCCTCCTCGAGTTCCTCTTTCGCTTTGTGGCCCAGACCATTGAAAAGAACGTCCCGGCGGGCCTGCTGCTCGGTTTTTTGCTCGCGCGACTTCCTGGTATTTTGAAGTTCGCTACGCCGATGGCGGGGCTGTTGGCCGTGCTCGTCGCAATGGGAAGACTTTCGAGCCAGGGCGAGCTACTCGCCCTGCGGGCTACCGGGGTCTCCCTGCCTCGAATCTATCGTCCGGTGGCCGTCGTTTCGTTGTTGTTGATGAGCGGGTTGCTAAGTTTGACGCATTTCATCGAGCCTCTCGGGGCGCGCTACGAGAAGGACTTGGTCCGTGAAATCGCCCGCACTCGAGACCTGAACAAGGAGATTGACCCGGGGGTTTTCTTCAGCCAGCTTCCTGGGGCCGTATTTTACGCGGAGCGCGCTGCGAACTCCCCCGAGGGTCGGGTTTTCGAGGGCATCTTGCTCTACCGCGAGTCGCCACGACAGCGCCTCGCCGATCTCATCGTGGCTCGCCGTGGCCAGGGAGAGTTTGACGGTCGGACGGGACGGGTGATCTTACGTCTCGATGGGGTTCAGTGGCACATCTACGACCCCCATCGACCGGAAACCTACACGGTTGTCGAATCACCTTATGAGACACTGACCTTCCCGCCTACGGCAAGCTTCGAGGCCTTCACGACGGAGGCTCCGGACAACGTCTTTCGACCACGTCACCTTGTTGGCGCCGAGCTTTCTCGACGCATCGGATCCCTCGGAGCAGAGCTCGAGGACGCCTTGCAGCGTGCCGTGAAGCTGCGGGCTGAGGGCAAGGAGCGGGCGTTGCAGGGAACGCTTCTGACCCTCGAGGCCCAGCGGCGAAAAGCCATCATGGAGTGGATGGCGCGCTGGTCTTTCCCGGTGGCGCTCCCGGTGTTGATGTTTGCCGCTTTTCCCCTGGCTTCCCGGGTTCGGCGCGGCGGACGCTTCACCGGGATCGTTCAGGCGCTCGGCGTGATCTTCGTCTTCTGGATTTTCCTCTCGCTTCAACAAGGGCTCACGGACAGTGGGAGGCTCTCACCTTGGATCGGTCCCTGGTTGCCGCATGCGGTGATCTTGCTTTGGGGTACCGTCTTGTGGGTGATCTTGCTGCGGGATCGAGGACAACGCCGTTCCTTACTCGGAACTCTGGTCGACGCGTTGCGAAGGGGCTTGGGTCGTCGCCGATCGGCCGACGTACCTCGTCTCGCCCAGGTCGATCGTTGGGGTGGCCTGACGCGCCTCGACGGCTACCTCAGTCGCAGCTTGCTCAAGACCCTGCTGGCGTCCTGCTCCGTGCTGCTCGTGCTCGTTGCGGCCGTTGATTTCGGTCAGGCCGTGAGTATGATGCCCACCGAGATGCCGTCTTTCCCTTGGCGGGACATCACAGCTTACGTTTTATTTTCGTTTCCGAGCCGATTGCCAACACTGCTTCCCCTCGGCGCCCTCTTCGCTGTGATGATCTGCCTTGCTGGATTCGCTCGACAGGGCGAGATCGTGGCCATGAAGTCCGTCGGCATCGGTCCTCTGCGCATTGCTCTGCCTTTGATCGTTCTCACGGCTTCCGTGTGCGGTCTCTATGCGGCGGCTCAAGAGACCGTCTTCCCTGCTGCTGAGCGCATGGCGCAGGAGGCCAAAGGACGGATCAAGGGCCGGCCCGTCACCGAGGACCGGCAATCAGGACGGCGATGGATCATTGGCGAGGCCGGCCATTTCTGGACCTTCATGGGGTGGGACGGGCAGGCCGACAAATTGCTCCTCCCAGAGCTTCTCGTTGTTGATCTCGCGGGCGGACGCGTTATCGAGCGTATCTCCGGCGAGGGGGCCCACTACAACGCTCCCGGATGGGGTTTCGAGCATGCATGGCGCCGGCGTTTCCTCCCCGGCTCTCCTCCCCTCTACGAGGCGGCCCGCGACTTTGACGAGGGTTTTCGCGAGGTTCCCGAAATCTTCGGCGTGAATCGCGGTGCGGCGCGCTACCACCTGGCCGACCAGAAAAGCTACACTGAGCTTCATGCGCACATCCAACGCCTCGTCGCCGCGGGATACAACGCCGCGCCTCTGATCGTTGGCTTGCACCAGAAGATCGTCAACCCACTGCTGCCGGTGCTGCTCGTGATGCTCGGCATCCCCATGATGGTCAGCGGCCATACACGCCGGACGGGCTTTCAGGGCATTGGCATCGGAATCGCGCTGTCCTTCGTGTTCTTTGTGATCCTCGCTGTCAGTCAGTCTCTCGGTCGCCAGGAGGTGCTCTCTCCGGTTGTCGCAGCTTGGTTCGGGCCTGCCTTGCTTTTGCTGCTCAGCGGCTATCTGCTCATTCGGGCAAAATAAAACGAAAGCGAATATAAGCGCAAGGAAAAGAGTCTCACCAAGTGTGAGGTGAGCTCCCAACGGTGCGGGCCTTCCCGCAACCCCGTGGCTGCGTTAGGGATCCCCCCTCTCCTCCCGCATCCGGGACGGGTTTTTCGTCGGCGTCTTCCTCTCCCCCCGTTTCTGCGCTTTTCTGGAGCCATGAAACACCAGAGACACCGCACCCGCAGGGAGGTCCTGCGCTTCACCCCGCGCTTCTGTCCCTATCCCGATTGCCCCCAGCACACCCTCCGGGAAGGGGCGGGCGTCACCTACCGCTTTCAGCGCCGGGGGACCCGGAAGATCCAGCGCGCCCCCGGCATCGTGCGCCGCTTCCTCTGCCACGGCTGCGGTCGCACCTTCTCCTCCTCTGCTTTCTTTGATGGCTATCGCCGGCGTCACGCGCTCACGCCCGCAGCGGTGTTCCTCGGCACCTGCG
>CAYSMT010000490.1:0-2801 GCA_964432135.1 uncultured Acidobacteriota bacterium | reverse complement strand
CGTGAGGGTTTGGATCTCGAGCAAACGGCGGAGCCTTTCGCGGCTCGGGGGTTGGCACCTCGTGATCGCTTGCGCGCGGCCTTTTCCGAAAGCTCCCTGATCGAGACGTGGGATCCGGATGCGAACGATCTCGAGGGATATCTCTTTCCAGAAACCTACGCCCTGCCGAAGCGCTACCCGGCGGAGCGGATTGCCGCCGCGATGGTGCGGACAATGCGCGAGCGTTTCCTGACGCCTCGTGCGGAGCAGATCGAGGCCTCGGGATTGAGCATCAGGGAGATTGTGACTCTCGCTTCGCTTGTCGAGAAGGAGACCGGGCTCGCGCAGGAGCGTGCGCGTATTGCCGGGGTCTTCCTCGAGCGACTCGAGCGGGGCATGCGCTTGCAGTGCGATCCAACGGTCATCTTCGCTCTCAAACGCGAGGGGCGCTGGGACGGAAACATCCGCCGCCGGGATCTGAGCTGGGACCACCCTTACAACACCTACACCCGGGCAGGGCTCCCGCCGGGGCCGATCGCCTCGCCCGGGCTCGAGGCGCTCATCGCTGTCTTGGAGCCCGTCCGAGATGGCGCTCTCTTCTTTGTGGCCAAAGGGGATGGTTCCCACGCCTTCAGTAGGACGCTCTCGGAGCACAAACGAGCCGTGCAGCGATTCCAACTGAACCGCCGCCGCGGTCGCTAGAGGGCCGATTTGGATCTTCCGCAGCGCCTTTGGTGCAGATGCTTAGGGCTCGAGGTAGATCCGGTCGTCATCGCGCAGACCGTGAAAGTTGATCGTCCGACGACGGTTTTGGTCGGAGAGGGATTCGTTGATCTGGCCGTTCGGGAGGATCTCGCCGCGCAGCAAACACTCGTAATGAAAGCGGCACAGCTTCTCGGCATAGACCTCGTCCTGGCAGCGTTGCGTGCCGCCGAGACTCGTGCAAAAGCAGCAGTTGGCATCAGAACTCACGGAAAAGCTCCTCCCTTCGAAACGACAGTCATTCTACCCTGGTGCGAGCCCCGCGAACAGCTCTCGTACTGTTCGCGGGGCGTCGTCATGGAGTAGACTGCCCCATGGTCAATCGAACGAGACGGCGCGGCGGGCTCGTTCCGCTGGTGCAGCTCAACCCGCCGCGAGGTGGTCCGCCGGCTTTTTACCGCTTGGCTCGCCGAGCGCGTATTGCGCAGGCGCTGGGTCCCCAGCTTGGCCCCTTTCTCCAGGAGGTGCGCGTGGCTGCCGGGGAGGTCGTGCTTGTTTTTGCCGGTCCCGAGTGGGGTCGGGCGCTCGAAGAACGCCGGGAGGAGCTTCGCTCTCGCGTCGCCCGCTTGCTCGGCCGGCCGGGGATCGAGCTGCGTATCGAATGTACTGCGGCGGATGTCTTGCCCTGGACGCCGGGCGACTCCGGTCGCAAGAAAACAGGGCCGGATCGAGAGGAAGAGCCGCGAGATCGTCTTTCCCGGCTCGCGAAAGCACTGCTCGCTCGAGATCAGGAGTAGCTTTCGTTGACAGGGGCGGCCGGACGCAGTAGAAAACCAGCCTTGCGCCGGTAACTTTGTCCATGTGTGGTCGATACGGGGCGACACCCCTGAGGGCAGCTTCGCTCTCTCCCGAGAGCGAGATCGAGGTCGATACGTGATGAACAGCTCATCCGCAGCCGGATCGATGCCCGGCGATGGCGGCCAGCGGGCCGCTCCCACAGGGCAGGTGCCGATGATCGAAATCGAGCGGCTGCGCAAGCTTTACGGTCAGTTCGAGGCGCTGCGCGGGATCGATTTCACCGTCTATCGCGGTGAGATTCTTGGTTTTTTGGGCCCGAATGGCGCCGGTAAGTCAACGACCATGAAGATCATGACAGGTCTGACGCCGCCGACGACGGGGAGCGTACGCATCGCCGGAAACGACGTGCTCGACAATCCGTTGGAGGTGAGACGCGCTATCGGCTTCCTTCCGGAGACGCCCCCGCTCTATCCGGAGATGATCGTTCGCGACTATCTGGCTTTTGCCGCCGAGATCCGGGGAGTGCCGGCCCGGCGGCGCAAGGCCGCGGTTGAGTCGGCCATTGAGCGTTGTGGGCTCGAGGAGGTCTACCGGCGTCTCGTCGGGAACCTTTCGAAGGGCTATCGCCAGCGGACCGGTCTGGCACAGGCGGTGATCCATGAGCCGCGTATCTTGATTCTCGATGAGCCCACGGTCGGTCTGGATCCCACCCAGGTCGTGGAGATGCGATCGATCATCCGGGAGGTCGGCCGCGACCGGACGGTGATCCTGTCGAGTCATATCCTTCCCGAGGTGCAAGCGACCTGCCAGCGTGTCGTGATCATCAATCATGGCCACCTCGTCGCCGAAGGTCTGATGACAGAGATCCTCAAGACCAGCGGTGAGAATCGCGTCATCGTCCGTTTGCGGCGTCCGCCCAACGAGATAGCCGATCTCGCCTCACTGCCGGGTGCTGAGAAAGTGACCGCCCTTGGGCAGGGGTGCTTCCGTGTGGAGCTGTGCGAGGGTCCCGAACGGCGCGAAGAGTTCATCCAGGTCCTCGCGAGATCCTCTTTCGGTTTGTTTGAAGTGCGTTCGGAGACGACGAGTCTCGAAGAGGTGTTTCGCGATGTCGTGCTCGAGGAGACCGACGCATGAATTTTGTCTGGGCGGTCTTTCGCCGCGAGCTGAACTCCTACCTCGTCTCACCACTAACTTATACCGCGATCGCTGTCGCGCTGGCGATTCAAGGTGTGCTTTTTCAACTCTCGCTCGGCAGCTATGCACAGATGATCCACATGGCCGCGCAGAACCCGATGAACGAAGTGCCGAGCGCCGATCTA
>CAYSMT010000489.1:0-2809 GCA_964432135.1 uncultured Acidobacteriota bacterium | reverse complement strand
CGTCAGGTGAAGATGCTCAATCGGGGCACGGATGTGTACAGCTTCTGACCCCGGCTCTGCCGGCGTCGGGAGTTCCGACAACGCCCCGCTGAAGCTCGTCGCTTCGCGCTTGATGACGCGAGAGGTGGCGGTTGGCGATCTCCGGATTGGCGGCGTCCAAAGGGTCGCTGTTCAGTCGATGACGAACACGTTGACCTCTGATGCTGCGGCGACGGCGCATCAGATCGCATTGCTTGCTCGTGCTGGCTGCGAGCTCGTACGCGTGACCGTTCCGGGGAAAGCCGACGCCGACGCGCTGCCCGAGATCCGCCGCCGCCTCGCTTTGGAGGATGTGCGTGTGCCGCTCGTGGCGGACATTCACTTCTCACCCAAGATCGCGCTGCAGGTTGTCGAGCAGGTTGAGAAGCTTCGGATCAACCCGGGAAACTTTGCTGACAAGCGGCGTGTCGATGGGACGCCTTACGACGCGCGTCGTTGGGAGGAGGATCGCGAGCGGGCCCGCGCTCAATTCATTCCTCTTGTTGACCGTCTTCGCGAGCTCGGTGTGGCGCTGCGCATCGGTGTCAATCACGGCTCGCTCTCCGATCGCCTCGTCTATCGTTACGGAGACACACCCCAGGGCATGGTCGCCTCGGCGCTCGAGTACATCGACTTTGCCGAGGATCGTGGCTTTCGTGAGATCGTCATTTCGATGAAGTCCTCCATCCCGCAGGTCATGGTGACGGCCTATCGTCTTCTCGCCGAAGAGCTACGCGCGCGTGGCGAGGTGTATCCGCTCCATTTGGGTGTCACCGAGGCGGGTGGCGGAGACGATGGGCGCATCAAGTCGGCGGCGGGTATCGCGACATTGCTCGGCGAAGGCTTGGGCGACACGATCCGCGTCTCGCTCACCGAGGATCCTGTCGAGGAAATTCCGGTAGCGCGCCAGCTCGTGCAGACCTTCTCGTTGCCCTTGCGTGAGGAGCAGATCGCGGAAAGGTTTCATGGGGCGAGCCCGGATGTGGGTCGGTCTCGCCGTGAAAACGCCCTGCTACGCGTGGGAGAGATCGACTTCGGGGGAGAGGCCCTCCCAAGGGTTGAGCTCGTCCTGGATCCCGCCTCCGCTGCCGCGTTGCCGGCCCTCCGGGGGGCTAGGCTTCCTGTGGAGTTGGTGGATGTCCCGGTGTTTTCCGCAGAGAAAGTGGACGCCGCGCTCTTCCTGCTCGAGTCGCTGGGAGAGAACGGGCCGAGTCGTGCGCTCACCTTCGAGTGGGAGGCGTGGGAGCAGGTGGCCGGGGATGCGAGCCTGCGAGGGAGGATCGTCGCCGCCGCAGATCGGATCGCTCTGATCATCGATGAGGGCGAGGTCGTCCATCCTGCGACCCTCGCTCGGCAGAGCGAGCCCCTGCCGCTGTTGCTCCTTTGGCGTTTGGCCGGCGAGCTCGATCATGAAGGGGCCGAGAGAATCGCGGCTTTCGCGCACTCTCTGGCGGGCAGCGCGCGCTCACTGCAAACCGGTATCCTCATGCCGCTTGGCTGCTCGCCCGTCGCTGCGACGAGGGTCCTCGCGGCTGCGCTAGACAGCGCTGGTTCGCGCATCGGCCTTGTGCTCAGCGCCGACGCCTCACCCGACACCGATCCCCGGCTGGTTCTTACCGGCCAGCTCGCACCTTTGCTCTTCGAAGGGCTGGGGGTTAGCTTGCGTCTCGGTGGTCCCGGGGCTGGGGTCGAGTTCGTCGATCTCGCTTATCGTATTCTCCAGGCGACGCGCCGGCGGCTTGAGCGCACGGAACTGATCGCCTGCCCCTCCTGCGGGAGAACTCTCTTCGATCTCGAGGAGACGACCGAACGCATCCGAAATATGACGGAGCACCTCAAACTGAAGATCGCTGTCATGGGCTGCGTGGTGAATGGCCCCGGCGAGATGGCCGATGCAGACTACGGCTTCGTCGGCTGGGGCCCGGGCAAGGTGGCTCTCTTCGTCGGGCGTGAACTCGTGGCCAAAAACGTTCCCTTCGATGAGGCGCCGGAACGCCTCGAGGAGCTCATTCGGGAGCGGGGTGATTGGCGGGAGCCTGCCTGAGTCAAGCGTGGCCCGCGCGGCGTATGCGTGCCGTGGTGTATCGGGCCCGCTTGCTATCTTCGTGCAACGATTAGAGATCCAAAGCACGGTGTCGGATTATGTGCACCGCGAGCTTCACGGATACAAAGTTCGTGATCTATAACTTGCTGAAAAAAAACAAGATAGCCTGTCTTGGCATGTTGGCATGCCGTTCGCTTCAAGTGCCAGCACGGGGATCGAATGGGCACGCACACTCCTAACAGATTCTCCCGGTCAGCGATCTCTCCCCCTCTCTCGGACCGCCCTTCGGCAGGTCAACCAGGAAACCCCGGTCGGGCAGCCGGGGTTTCCTCCTTTCTGTCTCCTGGTCCATCGTCATGCCCTTCGCGATGCGACGCTTTTTTGTGGCTGGCCGAGCGACGGACAGGCTGTCCGATGACCGGCCGTTTCGTCAATGAGTGTCCGTTTCGCCGCCGGTATTGCAGGGGAAGGCAGATATGAAAAGCCATTTATTTTAAGTGACTTAGTCCGAGTAGCCCCATCTGGCACGGAGATTGGAAAGGAGAAAGACACTCAGGCCGCAGAGCTGCCACCCCGCGCCAAAGAAAGCGGGAAAAAGGACGGCAGGCTCCGCGCACTCGCACCCTCTCCTCTCAGGACCTCCGCACCCTAGGGACCCCGGCTTCTCCGGCCGGGGTTCCATCTTTTGTGAAGTGAGCCCTCAACGGTGCGGGCCTTCCCGCAACCCCGTGGCTGCGTTAGGGATCC
>CAYSMT010000488.1:0-2809 GCA_964432135.1 uncultured Acidobacteriota bacterium | reverse complement strand
CGCAGACCCTGCTGCTGTTCGACCTGCGCAAGGTGCGCACCGCCCGCAGCAAGGCCACCCTCCCCCTCCCTGGCGGCAAGCAACTCGGGCCCGAGCAGCAGCGAAAGCAGAGGGTCCGCCGGCTCGGTATAAGCGTAGCCTGCGAGCACACCCCCCGGATCCGTAGCGACTGAAGAAAGGCTGCGCTCGAGCGGTGCCAACGCCTCGCCGACGCTCGGCTCGCGGAAGAGCCCATTGCGCACACTCCGCAACTGCGCGAGACGCGAGAGCAGGCCGTGCTCGACCCGATCAGGAAGCTCTGCGATGGCCGCCTCCCAACCCCGACCTTCCATACCGGCGATACGAGCGCCTTCGAGAGTCACCGCCTCGAAACGCGCCTCGGGATCGAGCTGGGCGATTCCCGCGAGCAAGGCCTCGGTCTCTTCCCGGTAGCCGACGAGATCGAGGCCCGCCTCGAGGAGCGTTCCATCCCAGGCGGGGACCTTCAGCAGGGGCTCGCCCGCGCGCTCGAGGCCCTCCGAGCCGCTGCCAGCCGCGTAATGCCTCCCGGCGGGCGCCGCGAAGTCAAGCCCGGCCGCGAGCACCGGGCGGGCGCCGAGCATCCAGGCAATGACGAGCATCGCCGTGCCGATGTTGCCCCCGTTGGGCACGAGCGAGCCCTTGCCGAAGATCGCGGCCAGGAAGCTCCCGGGCGCGCCGTGAAAGATGATCTTGTACGCGAAGGGGCTTTCGAGATGCGCTGGATGCGTGCTCGAATCGGCGAACAAGAGCATCTCCCGCAACGTCGACTCGGGAACACCCTCGAAGTGCCGGCGGCGATCCCTCGCCTCGAGAATCGCCACGGCATCCGGGTGGATGCCGGCGAGATGGAGGGGTCGCAGCGCAGAAGAGGCCGCCAGCAGAAAGACGCGCTCGCGACCGGCACCTAACGCGTCGAGAACCCCCGTCAGTGAGGGGCCTGCACCGGCGACGAGCACGGGGCGTCCTTCGAGAAACTGCAGCACACCGGAGAGAGGGATGCCCTCACCGAGAATGAGGGGAAGGTTCTCCCGGAGGTTGCCGAAGACCTCGCGTGCGGCTGCGCGCAGCGTCCCCTGCTCGACCTGGGCCCGGCGCGAGACGAGGGCGACGGCCTGCTCGAGCTCCTCGGCGGAGGGCCCCTCGACACAGGCCTCCCGAGGCGGATTCGCCAAATAGGCCTCGACGCCAAGGGCGAGCACCCGCTGGGCGCTGGCGGCGAAAAGGGCCGGCTCAGGCTCGATGAGCCAGCGAGCCTCTCGCCTCCGCGGCGCGGAGCGCGATGCCCAGGACAACACGAGGCTCGACGGAAAGCGCTTGGCGAGGAGCGCAACTTGCTCACCCGAGCCACGGGTGAGCAGCAGCTCGGGGGAATGCCCTCCCGACGGCTGCCACGACGAAGCCCACTGCGCGATCGAGCTCACACCATCCGGTCCACGCTCACTTCACGAAACGCAGGGTCAATGGGTAGCGATAGCGCTCGCCCTGATTGGCCTTGACCCCACCGATAATCGTAAAGACGGCCCAGGGGATACACAGCAGCAACATCAAGGGCACGGTCAAGCAGAAGACGACGGGCACCTGCGAGACAACAGCGAGGCCCAGAAAGATGACAAGCATGCAAATCTGGAAGTTCAGTGCCTCTTTGCCCTGGTCATCGACGAAGGCAAACTCGTCTTTCTTCATCTGCCAGATGATCAGCGCCGCGAGCGGGCCGGCAACGAGCGAGAGCAGATGCGCGAGCATGCCCCACATCCGCGCATCCTGATTGGGCTCGATCGACCCGCCGGCAGCGGAAGCCGAAAAAGGCGGCGGTGCTCCTCCCGGAGGAGGCGTCGCACCGGTTCCCGGTTGGGACGGGGGTGGGGGGGGCGGCGTGGGCGAACGAGGCGGCGTGGAAGGGGGCTGCTCCATCCCGGTCTTGCCCGTGGGGTCCTTTTCGTCGTTCATGTTCGACCTCCCATGAGAATCAAGCTGCAAACGCCAGCCGACGTCGCCTCATAGAGCCTTTGCTACGACGAGCGACGGCTCCTGAGGCACAACCAAGCTTGGCTCGGATGCGCCCTCGGCGTGAAGCGGGCGCGGGAATGCCAGACCACATTATGCATGAGCCCTGCCACTGAATCGCTGCCGACATGGAGAAGGTGCGCCACGCGGCGCCCGCGGTCACAAGGAGCAGCTTGGCGGAGCAGCCGGCGCGGAGGAGAAGATCTCGTTGACCTTCGCGGCGCAGATGAAGTCGTTCTCCGAAAGGCCATCGATCGCATGGGTCGTGTAGCGCACGAGGCAGTGGCCATAACCTAGCTCGAGATCCGGATGGTGGTTCTCATGATGCGCCATCCAGGCCAGAGCGTTGACGAAGGCCATCGTCTCGTAAAAGCTCGGAAAGCTGAAATCCCTCCAGATCTCACGCACCGTCTCCTGGGCCTGCCACCCATCGATCTGCGCGAGCAGCTCGCGCACGCGGGCCGGGCTCAAGGGGTCGACGCCTCCCTCGCAGGGAACGCAACGCTTGCGGGTCAAGTCGGCCATCTGATGCCCTTCCTTTCTTCGTGAGCCGTCTCGCCCATAGCGCGACGGCGCTACGGGCCCATGTGCGCCCCTTTGCTCGAGCCCAGACTGCCCGAAAGCTCAGCTCAGATCAAACCGCCGGCGCGTCACCAGTAAGAGATCGCCCCGACGCCGGAGCTTACGGTAACCGAGGAGATGGAAGAGCTGAAGCGGGAAGAAACGCGCAATCCCGGTGTTGATCCGCAGTGTCCGCTCCTCGTCGTGGCAAGGCCGCACACCC
>CAYSMT010000487.1:0-2810 GCA_964432135.1 uncultured Acidobacteriota bacterium | reverse complement strand
TCGGCAGCGGAAAGAGGCTGCCTAGTTGTACAACTTTGAGGGGGTCGGTACACGAGATCGTTGCGATGGCATGCATGACGTTATCGTCCCAACCTGAACCACCCACGCCGCCTCTGAGATTCGATGATTTCTTCAAGGACATGAAATCAGGATTTTTGAGGCTTTTGCCCTCGAATCCAGCATTCACCAGCTCTTGTCTGCTCTTGGGGACTTTGGGGCGCGTGTAGGGGTCGAAGCGTCCCGGCAAGGGGTTCTCCGCATCGAGAACGGAGCCCCCGTCACCGCCTGCCGGTCCAGGACCGTCTAGTATCAAGTAATCTTGGTACCCCTGCTCCGAGGCCAGCTTGCCGAACTCTGTAATGACATCTTTGTCTGTTCGCGTGCGGTGTGAACCTGTGCCGTGACAAAAAAGTGTAAAAACATTCAGCATGAAATACCTCTTAGCATTGACGATCAGGAAGTACAAGATATATGAGGATTCGAAACAAATGACAAGTAACGTGTCAATGCCAAGAACTCCAAGCGGGGTGAATCGACAACAGGCCGCCGATCGTCGCAAAAACACGACGGCTTCCCGAACTGGATAGAGACATGGTCTAGCGAAGTGCTCAACCACGCACGCTGCCTTCCCGCTGGTTCGTTCCTGTGAGAGCTGCCTGGCTGCGAATGTGCGGCGACTGAGGTAGGCTTCGACGATTCTTTAAACTGCGCTCTGCCGGGCGGAGGCATCTGTGAAGAGCAATCTTGTCAAGCGTGGTTTTCTTTCGCTCGTCATCACACAGTTCTTTGGCGCCGCGAATGACAATCTGCTTAAAGGCGTGCTGAGCTTCGGCGTCGCCACAGGGGGGTTGTGGGCCGCCCGTCTCGGAGCGGGCGGTCAGGCGTATGTCGGCTTGTGCTTGACCGTACCCTTCATCGTACTCAGTGGCTTCGCCGGTCAAATTGCCGACCGATACAGCAAGCGGACAGTGATCGTGGCCGTAAAGTTTGCCGAAGTCGTCATCGCCATGGTTGGGCTCGTCGGCTTCATCTTCGGGGAGATCTGGACAGCGATGGTCGCCATGCTCCTGCTCGCGATTCAGAGCGCCTTCTTCGGCCCGGCGAAGTACGGCATCATCCCAGAACTCGTCGGCTCTCGCGACCTCAGTCGCGCCAACGGTGCCATCAACATGTTCACGAACATTGCGATCATAGCCGGAACGCTTATCGCCGGCCCAATCTACCGCTGGTACTCGCCAACGACTAGCCTGGAGGCCGGGCAATCGGTGAGCGCGCTGCCCGCAGCGATGAGCTGGGCTCCCGGCGTGGCGATGCTCAGCATCGCTATTTTGGGCCTCCTGGCGAGCCTGTTCATGCCACGTCTTGAGCCGGCAAATCCAACCCTCGTACTGCGCATGAGCGTTCTCGGACCCTACCGTGATGCGATCCGCGAGATGGCCAGAGGCCCGCTGCTCCTCGTGGCACTGGCGTGGTCATTTTTCTATATGGTCGGCATGACGGCAATTCTCATCCTGCCGGACTACAAAGAGCTGCTCGGCGTTGGCCCTGTCAAGGCGAGCGTGCTTCTCGGAATTCTCGGGATCGCTATCGGCATCGGTAGCGTCGCAGCGGGGCTGATCTCCGGGCATCGCGTGGAAGCCCGCTTGATCCCCGTCGGTGCCTTCGGCTTGACTCTTTTCTTCCTGCTGCTCGGAGCGACACCGCTCGACTACACCCTCGTTGCCGCCCTGCTTCTCGGAGCTGGCGTTTTTGCTGGTTTCTACATTATTCCGCTCCAGGCCCTGCTGCAAAAGCTCTCGCCTGATGCTGAGCGTGGCCGCTTTCTTGGTACTGCAAACGCCATCTCCTTTGTTGCCAGTACCTTTGGAAGCCTGCTCTTCCTCGGAGCTCGGCAATTAGGCGTCCCATCGAATCGCGTTTTCCTGATCTGCGGCGGCCTGGCCCTGGTCGGCATCGGTCTGATGCTCTGGCGTTTGCGCGGGCTGATCAACGATCCGACACTCCGCGACGAAAATATCGAGTCAACCCAAGCAGTTTGAGCCATTTGCGAAAACAGCAAGGGGAACGCTGAACGTGCTAGGAGGCCCTGTTGATGTGCGCGCGAAGGAAGGTTCTTTTCTTGTGCACCAGGAACTCATGTCGCAGCCAAATGGCGGAAGGGTGGACGCGCCGATTCCACGACGAGACCATCGAGGCCTTTTCTGCCGGAACGACGCCTGGATCTCTGGATCCACGCGCCGTCCGCGTGATGGCCGAGGCTGGCGTCGACATCTCGGGGCAACGGCCGAAGCATCTGCAGGAACTCCTCGCTCAGGCTTTCGACAGTGTCATCACGGTCTGCGCTCGCGCTCGGGAGAGCTGTCCCGCTTTTCCTTCGGGGATCCGCAAATGGCACGCCGACTTCGAGGACCCACCATATCTTGCGGAGGGGGCTGCGACCGAGGACGCTGCTTTGGCGCCTTATCGCCGCGTTCGCGACGAGGTCCGCGCCTTCGTAGCCCAACTACCACAGTATCTCGACGACGCGGGTACCACCCCGAGGGCCTTCTGAGCCCGCTGATCTTCGCTCTCGTTCACGAGTGGCCCGATAAGAACACGCCGTTCAACCTTCGACCCCCCAAGAGGAATAGCCCCACCGTGGAGCGAAGAATGTTGCACCACCTCCAAAAACGATCCGAATTATCCGTTATCTTCCGAAATTGTTCAATTTATCTCGCACAGGAAACCCGGTAGCCTATCGAATCGGGGCGTAACATTCTTCGCCCCACGATGAAAAGTCTCAACATACTTGATTTCTTGGTAATATCATT
>CAYSMT010000486.1:0-2813 GCA_964432135.1 uncultured Acidobacteriota bacterium | reverse complement strand
CGCCCTCGAGATGCTGCGCGAGCTCGACGATCCACGTTTCACCCACGAGATCGGCTTGTTCAATCTTGAGGCCAACCTGCCACCATGCATCTACGGTCCGGGCTGTCTCGGGCATCTCGAGGCCCATCTCGATGAAGTCGTAAGCAAGGCTCGCGCCGCGGCGGCACGGCTTGGGGCCCGGGTCGTACTGACCGGCATTTTGCCGACGATCCGCGGCTCCGATCTCTCTCTCGAGGCGATGACACCGGTGCCGCGTTACGAGGCGCTCAATCGGGCGCTGCGTGAGCTACGCGGTGGCGATTACGAGTTTCGCATCAAGGGCATCGATGAGTTGCTCGTCAAGCACGACTCCGTCATGGCGGAGGCCTGCAACGCGAGCTTTCAGGTGCATTTCCAGGTGGGTGCCGAGGAGTTTGGGCATCTGTACAACATTACTCAGCTCGTGACCGGACCACTGCTCTCGGTTGCTGTGAACTCGCCCCTGCTTTTCGGTCGCCGTCTGTGGCGGGAGACGCGCATCGCCCTCTTCCGTCAGTCGGTGGATACGCGGGCATCCGCCGATGATCTGCGTCATCGCAGCCCGCGGGTCACCTTCGGCAGGTCTTGGGTCAAGGAGTCGGTCGTCGAGCTCTTCCAGGAAGACATCCTGCGCTTTCGTACCCTGCTCGGTGCCGAGATTGACGAGGATCCCTTTGAGCGTCTTGCCGAGGGTGTGACTCCCTCGCTCAAGGCGCTGCGAGTGCACAACGGAACAGTCTATCGCTGGAACCGCGCCTGCTATGGGATCACCGATGGGCGGCCTCACTTGCGGATCGAAAACCGTGTTCTGCCGGCGGGCCCGACTCCGCTCGATGAGGTGGCCAACGCGGCCTTCTGGTTCGGCTTGATCCGCTCTCTTTCGGTCAGGGAGGTTGATGTTTCGTCCTTGATGGATTTTGAACTTGCCAAAGAGAACTTCTTCGCGGCGGCTCAGCTCGGGCTCTCAGCGCAGTTTCATTGGACCGATGGTCGCGTCTATCCTGCGACGACCCTGCTCTCCGAACAGCTGCTGCCTCAGGCCAGGGAGGGCTTGCTTTCCTCCGGAATCGAGGCAGCCGAGGCGGACCGCTACCTCGGTGTGATTCAGGAGAGGGTCGACGCCGAGATGACCGGTGCGCAATGGGCCCTCTCTTCGCTGGCCGGGATGAAAGGCAAGGGGACCGCTGGCGAGCGCCTGAGCGCACTCACAGCAGCAACGCTCGCCCGACAAGAAGAGGGAACATCGGTGGCCGGTTGGGCGCCTGCCCGTCTCGAGGAGGGAGGTGGGTGGAGGAACAATTACCTGCGGGTCGAGCAGTTCATGGCCACCGATCTGCTGACCGTCCACGAGGACGAGGCCATCGATCTCGTCGCGAACATGATGGAGTGGGAAGGCATCCGCCACGTGCCGGTGGAGGACCGAGACGGTCGCCTCGTTGGCATCGTGTCCTATCGCGGGCTGCTGAGGGTTCTTGGCTCCGGTGCCGGGAGTGGCGCGGATGGACCGATGGCTGTATCAGAGATCATGAGGAAGGAGCCCTTCACCATCGACGCTCGGGCTCTGACCCTCGAGGCGATCGACCTGATGCGCCGGCACCGGATCGGAAGCTTGCCCGTCGTCAAGGACGGCCGGCTCGTTGGCATGGTGACCGACCACGAGTTCATGGATATCGCGGCGGAGCTCCTGGCGGACAAGCTGCGAGAGTAGCCTTGTCGGGTTCAGGAGCTCGTGGCGGGCGTCCTGGCCGCCTCGGTGTCGGGACCGAAGTAGAGCGCTCCATTGAGCTGGCGGAGTAAGAACGAAGATGTCGACCCGGTTTCAAAATTTCTCCTCATCGTCGGAAACATTCACACGAGAGATCGGACGGCATCGAGGGCATGGCGATGGCCCGATGATGATCGCTACGGTGGCTGTGCATGGCAACGAGCCGGCTGGTCTCGTCGCTGTTCGTCGTGTGCTCGATCGTCTTCGCTCCGGCGAGATCTCTCTCCGGGGAGACTTCATGGGCCTCGTCGGCAACACGCGTGCCCTGGCCAAGGGTCGTCGCTTTCTCGCACGAGACCTCAACCGCGGCTGGAGCGAGGCCCGCGTCGCGCGGCTTAGGGAAGAAGGCCCACGTTGTTCTGAAGACGAAGACATGCTCGAGCTGCTCGCGGGGATCGAGCGGATCGTCGGTACGGCTCGGGGACCGATTTTCTTTGTTGATTTGCACACCTCCTCGGCCGATGGCTGCCCGTTCCTGACCTGTGGAGACACGCTGCGCAATCGGCGCTTCGCGCTGGCCTTCACGGCGCCGGTGTTACTCGGGATCGAAGAGCAGCTTGACGGATCTTTGCTTGAGTTCATGAGTAACCGTGGCTTCGTCACGGCGGGGATCGAGGGTGGGCAGCACGAGCTGCCGTCATCGGTCGATCACCACGAGGCGGCGCTCTGGCTTGCGCTCGTCTCCTCCGGTCAGATCGACGCCACCGCTTGCTCGGATTACGCCGCATGGCAGCGTGACCTGCGCGAGGCGAGTCGTGGCGTGCCTCGTGTGATGGAGGTGCGCCACCGCCATGCCATCCGCCCCGAGCATGGCTTTGCCATGCGCCCGGGTTTCCGTAATTTTCAGTCCGTGAGAGCGGGACAGGAGCTCGCAGAGGACCGGCACGGGGTCATCAGGGCCTGCGAGAACGGCCTGATCCTCCTCCCGCTCTACCAGGGCCTTGGCGAGGACGGCTTCTTTATTGGGCGCCGCGTCTCTCGTGGATGGCTCGCCGTCTCGCGTCTGCTTCGGCATCTTAGGGTTCACCGA
>CAYSMT010000485.1:0-2822 GCA_964432135.1 uncultured Acidobacteriota bacterium | reverse complement strand
TGCCATGGGATGTCCGGCGACAGAGCCGCAAGATAGCGTGCGATGTGGTTGAGCTCCTCGGCACTGTCGTTCAGGCCCGGGACCAGGAGGGTGACGACTTCGACCCACAACCCGCGAGTTACGGCGTTCTCGATCGTGGCTAGGACCTTCGCGAGGACGGCGCCCAGACGACGGTACTCTCGGTCTTGGAAGGTCTTGAGATCGACTTTGAAAAGGTCGAGGCGTGGTGCGAGGAAGTCGAGCACCTCGGGGCTTGCGTGGCCGTTGCTGACCAGGCCTGTGATCAGCCCTTGCTCCTGAGCGAGGTCGAAGATGGCGGCGGCCCATTCAGCGGTGATCAGCGGCTCGTTGTAGGTGCTCACGAGCGCCGGTGCGCCGATCGCAAGGGCCTGAGCCACGAGCTGCTCCGGAGTCGTGGCCTGGATCGAGGCGCGGTGTTGTGTGGGCTCGCGCAGGGTCTGCGAGCTGAACCAGTTTTGACAGTAGGCGCAGTGCATGTTGCAGCCGAGCATCCCGAAGGAGAGCGTCTGGGCTCCCGGCAGCACGTGATAGAAAGGTTTTTTTTCGATCGGATCAGCCGCGGTGCCCGCCGTATATCCCCAAGGGACGCGCAAGCGGCCCGCGTCGTTGAAACGCAGCTTGCAGAGGCCGCTGCGTCCGGGCCGTATCCGGCAGCGATGAGCGCAAGCCAAGCAGCGCAGCGCCGCACCTTCTTCGGTTGCGACGAGTTCGTCGCGAAAGCACGTGTGCCTTCGCAGGAGTTCTTCGAAGGATGTGCAGGGATCCTCGGCGACCATCGGCGATCCTCCGGGCGTCGGAAGCACGCGCTATTGTCTCACGAGCGCTTGCTCTGAGCAGGTGGACGCTGCGGATCTACGCGTTGGGCGTCCGGGTGCCCAACGCGGAGGCGAAAGGGTTCACACGGGTTGCTGCGGTGGCCAGCCGTCGTTGTTGCAAGCCAAGCCCGGCGCCGAGCCCCGCCCATGCCAGGGCGAGCGGAACCGTGAGCCAAGCGATCGGCGCCAGGCCGAGTTCGAGGAGGCGCAGACCTTCGAAGGCCCAGGCCGCGAGCGCGTCGCCGCCGCGGTAGATGAAGGTGTCGATCAGGCTCTTGGCTTTGTACTTGGCTTCAGGAGTAAGGGGAGTGTAGAGAACTTCCCGGGCCGGTTTGCCGATAGCGAACTGGGTTGTTCTTCGTAGGACGTTGAAGACGACGACGACTCCGAGCAGCGGTGCGACGGCGAGGATCGACAGGCCGGCCGCCGTGAGCGCGGGAAGAAGAACGAGAGTCAGGGCGAGCCCCCATCGCGCCACGATGCGACTCGTCAGAAAGGCCTGGATCACGAGCGCGAGCGCGTTGGTGACCAGATCCATACGTGCGAACAGGGCTGTCGTCGCTGCCACGTCATTACCGAAATGCGCATCGATCAGCGTTGCCATTGCGAAGTAAAGGACGGTCGACGTCGTCGTGTAGAAGAACATGTACAGGCAGATCCCGAGCAGGTAGGGCGAGCGGAGGATCAACTCGATGCCGCCGAGAAGCGCGCGCACTCGCCCGCTTCTCCCAGCGGTAGGGCTTTCGGCGGGTGAGACGCTTTCCGGCGTTGCGGCACCGAATGGGTCTGCCCGGCTTTGCGCAAGGCGAAACAGCCGCCGGGTGCAGAAGACGGCGCCCTCGAGCAGCACGATGGAAACCGGCAGCAGCTTAGCCGGCCCGAGAGTCTCGGCCAAGAGCGAGGTTACGCCGGCGCCTGCCATCGCTCCCAGGGTGCCGCCGAGCCCGATCAGACCGAACACGCGCTTGGCTACCTTCGAGCGGAAGAGATCCGCCATCAGCCCCCAGAAGACCGAGACGACGAAGAGAGCGAAGACGCTGACCCAGACGTAGAACCCGCGAGCAAGCCAGACCTTGGGTGCGCCAGTGGGGGTGTGCATCAGCACGAAAAACAGCAGCAGGTTGAGCATGAAGAAGCGATAGACGATAGGAATGAAGCGCCGGCGGGGTAGGGCGCCGACGAGGGCTGCGAAGAGAGGATTGGCGAAAAGCATCGCTACGAGGGTGCCCGTAAACAACCACTGCAGGTTGCGCACGCCACCGGCGAGCCCCATCGCGTCGCGGACGGGCCGCAGGATGTAGTAACTCGACATCAGGCAGAAGAAAAAGGCTCCGGCCCAGAAGAGGGGCTGCGCTTCGGTGGCCTCGATCCGCAAGGCGCGTAGGACGAGCGATCGGACGCCGCCTGCCGCGACTTGTTGGCGATCCACCATGGGGCGATTGTAGCCTCGCTCACTTCAAGGAGCACTTGCGAGCGAGAGCACAGCGGAGCGCGAAGCGTTCTCGAATCTGCTGCCGGCTGCCCTCGAGAAGCGCGGGACGGCGATACGAGGATCAGGAGGCGTCCGCTTCGCTGACGGCGTCGATATTTTCCTCACTGTAGGTCTCGCCGTCGAAGCCGAGGCGGCGGGCTGTTTCGCTGGCGATCGTCTCGAGGAAAACGGGACGATGCCAGAGGCGTACTAACGCGGCCAGGGTCTCGCGAGCCCAGTCGAGGCGCAACTCGATGCCGTCATGGCGGTGGGCCAGCAGCAGCTCGCCGCGGTTGCGGTAATTGCCGTCGATGATCTCGATGCGGGGCGTGCCGGAGTTTGTGAGCTGAAAGAGCAGCGCTTGCTTGATTTTTGCAAACTCACGCGAGGCAATGAGGTACTCGTCGCGGCGAGGGTCGAGCGCGAAGGTGAACATGCGGTGACGGGCACAGAACTCCGCGGTGAGGAACTCGTCGATGAAGGTCACGTCGTTGTACAGGCGGCGCACCTGGAAG
>CAYSMT010000484.1:0-2826 GCA_964432135.1 uncultured Acidobacteriota bacterium | reverse complement strand
GCTCGAATCTCGACGAGTTCTTCATGAAGCGCATCGGCGGTCTCAAGCAACAGGTCGGTGCCGGTGTCGTGGATCTGACCGTTGATGGTCGAACACCATCCCAGCAGATCGCACACTGTTACGAGATGATCTCGAAGCAGGAAGACCAAGCCCGCAAGGCCTTGCGCCGTCTCCTGCCCCTGCTGAGAAAAGCTGGTGTCCGTATACTGAAGCACGCCGAGCTCACCGGCGACCAACAGGACCAGCTTCGTCAGTTCTACATCGAAAATATCTTCCCCCTCGTCACTCCTCAAGCGATGGATCCGGCCCATCCCTTTCCCTTCGTCTCCAATCTCTCTCTCAACCTGCTCGTCACACTGCACCACCCAAAGGATCCCGCGGAGTATCTCGCTCGAGTCAAGGTCCCGGTTGGTGCGGGCATACCCCGTCTACTACGCGTCGGCCAGGCGAACGACTTCGTCTGTCTCGAGGAGGTCATGGCGCACAACCTCGACCTGCTCTTCCCCGGCATGGAAATCGAGGCTTGCGAACTCTTCCGCGTAACCCGCAACGCCAATACGGAGCTCGACGAAGAGACCGCGGATGATCTGCTCGCCATGATCGAAACCGAGCTTCGCGAGCGACAGTTCGCGCCGATCGTCCGCCTGGAAGTCGCCGCCGGGATGAACGCAATCCACCGCGGTATGCTTGCCGCAGAGCTGAATCTCGACGAGGAGAGTGACGTCTTCGAGGTTGACGACATGCTCGCCATGCGCGACTTGATGGAGCTAATGAAAGTCGACAAGCTGGAACTAAAAGACCCCCCGCACCACCCCATCGACCACCCCTCCCTCGGCGCGCGACAGAACATATTCCACACGCTGCGCCGCGGCGGCCCCGTACTGCTGATGCATCCCTACGAATCCTTTTCGACCTCTGTCGAGCGTTTCCTACGCGAAGCCAGCACGGACCCAAAGGTGCTTGCGATCAAGATGACCCTCTACCGCACCTCGGAAGACTCCCGGGTCATTGAATACCTTGTCGATGCGGCCCGCAACGGTAAGCAAGTCGCTGTCGCCGTCGAACTCAAGGCGCGCTTCGACGAACGTGCCAACATCCGTTGGGCAACACGACTCGAAGCCGTCGGCATCCATGTCACCTACGGCGTCGTCGGCCTGAAAACCCATTGCAAGGTTGTGCTCGTCGTCAGACGCGACTACAACGGCCTGCGCCGCTACGCCCACCTCGGCACGGGCAACTACCATGCGGGCACGGCGCGCATCTACTCCGATCTCGGCTTGCTGACCTCGGACGACGCCATCGGCAAGGATCTGACCGAGCTCTTCAACTACTTGACCACCGGTTACAAACCCAAACGAGACTACAAGAAGATCTTGCCTGCCCCGAAGATTCTCAAGCAAGCGTTGCTCGACAAGATTCGCCGCGAGATCACGCTCCACAGCGACGGGAACCCAGGGTTAATTCAGCTCAAGATGAACGCGCTCGAGGATGTCGACATGACCCGCGCGCTCTACGAAGCATCGCTTGCTGGAGTGCATGTCGACTTGATCGTGAGAGACACCTGTCGGCTGATTCCGGGAGTCGAAGCTCTTTCGAAAAACGTCCGCGTCATCAGCATCGTCGGCCGTTTCCTCGAGCACACGCGCATCTTCTACTTCCGCAACGGCGGCCAAGAAGAGTATCTCATCGGATCTGCTGATGGCATGAAGCGCAACCTCGAGAGCCGTGTCGAATCCGTCGTGCCCGTCGAGGACCCGAGACTCCAGGCCCGAATACGTCTTTTCCTCGACGCGCAGCTTTCAGATCGGCGCAACGCTTGGGAAATGCAGAGCGACGGCTCCTACATCCAGCTCGACGGCGGGCCGGACGCGAAGGGCTGCCAGCAATATTTGATCGAAGAGGCGGAGAAAAGGCACAAGGACGCGACTCGGCTGCGCAAGCGTAAGCCCAAAGGCATCTCGCGACGCCATGCTAAGGGCTGATGGCCGACACACTCTTAAACGCCCTAGCCCGGCGTCTCGACACCCTGACACCCCGTGCAATCAAGTTACTGCGCGAGCTGTGCGCGCATAACTCCTTCACCTTTAACCTCACCGGCATTGAGGAAAACGCGCGACGCATCGCGGGACTGTTCGAAGAGTTAGGCTTCGTGTCACGTCGTGTGCCCTCGAGCGATCCGCGTCAGGCCTCCCACCTCGTACTGACGCGCTCCGCCAACCGACGTGGACCCAAGCCCATCCACCTGCTGCTTATTTCTCATCTCGACACGGTCTACTCACCAGAGGAGGAGGCTCGCCATGGCTTCGTCTGGCGCGAGCAGGGCGAGCGGATCCACGCACCCGGTATCGTCGACATCAAGGGTGGCACGATTCTGTTGTATCTCGCCTTGACAGCCCTGGCCGCCGAGGAGCGCTCTACCTTCGACGCACTGGACTTGACGCTCGCCCTGAACGCGGCGGAGGAAACCGGCTCGGCAAGCTTTCCAAAACTTCTCGATGAGTTGATCGCCCAGCCGACCCAAGCCTGTCTCATCTTCGAGCACGGTAAAGAGCTTGCCCCAGGAGTGAGCACGGTGACCCACGCCCGACGCGGCTCGGCACGCCTGCGAATCGACGCATGGGGACGCACTGCGCATTCGGGCTCGGGACATCATCATGGCGTCAGCGCGGTCCACGCCCTCGCTCGGATCGTCATCGCCCTAGAAGAGATGAGCTCCCCTGAGCTTCCGCTCACCCTCAACGTCGGCCGTTTCGAAGGCGGCTCGGTCGTCAACACGGTGCCGGCCCATGCCTTCTGGCTCGTCGCCCTGCTTGCGGACGCCCCCCC
>CAYSMT010000483.1:0-2837 GCA_964432135.1 uncultured Acidobacteriota bacterium | reverse complement strand
ATACCCGCGTGCTCTCTTTGCAGAACGGTATTGGCAATACGGCGACGATGGCCGGAATTGTCGGCCCATCGCGGGTGCTCTGTGGTATCACTTACCACAGCATTCAGCACACGGGCCCCAATCGCCTGCGCTATCGCAAGGGAATCAAGCCGATCCAGATTGCGCCCTTTGATGGCCGGATTACCCCCGAGATCGAGCATATCGGCGAGGTCTTTCGCCAGGCGGGGCTCGCGACGGAAGTCGTCGAAAACGTCGATCACGCAACTTGGCAAAAGCTGCTCCACAACGCCGTCGTCAATCCGGTCTCTGCCGTGACCGGCCTGACCTGCCGCGAGTTGCTCGGCGACGAGGACATGCTTGCCTTCATGCGCGAGCTGTGCGAGGAGATCGTTGCCGTCATGCGAGCCCACGGCGTCCCCATCGTGGATGAGGAAGATCCCTTCCGCCCGGTGATGGGCTCGCTCAAGGCCCTGGGCAAGAATCGCCCTTCGATGTGGCAGGATTTGGCACGGGGGACGCGCACTGAGGTTGACGCGATCAACGGGGCTATCTGCGTCGAGGGCGATCGCCACGGCCTGCCGACACCCCACAATCGGGCGCTGGTGCGTTTCATCCACTCGCGTGAGCGACAGAAGATTCTGCGCCGGCAGGAGATTGCGGAAACGATCGGCAAGAGTAAGCGCGCCGATCGCGAGCCGATCGCCGTGCGCAGCACGGGCATGGCGCTTGGTGGTGGGATGCCTTCGGGTCGCGTGCCGCTCGAGACGGCGCCACGGCTCAAGGAGATGGTCCGTGCCTACTTCCGCGACCTTCAGGATGCTGCCGATGACCCCGAGCGGCAGGTGGCTTGCTGCTCGGGAATGGGGCCGGTGGAGATCGTTCGGGCGCTCGGGATGACCCCCTACTTTCCCGAGAATCATGCGGCACTGATTGGTGCGAGCCGGCTTTCGAGTGAGTACATCCCGCGGGCGATGGCCGAGGGCTTTTCTCAGTTCGTCAACTCGGGCATGTCTTGCGATGTTGGCGCGCTGCTCGCCGGCCACAGCCCGCTGGTTTCGGCTTATGGCATTGCGGGCCCGCCGCGTCCTGACGTCGTCGTCTACAGCACAAACAACGGCCATGGGCTCATCCGCTGGTTCGCGTGGTATGGCCAGCACTACGGGATTCCCGTGCTGGGTATCCATCCGCCGGCTTCTCTGGGCACGGTGGACCGGATCGAGGTCGATGCAGCGATCCAGCAGATGATGCGTCTCGTGCGCGAGCTCGAGAAGGTTGCCGGCCGGCGGATCGATGTCGACCGCCTCGGAGAGGTCGTGCTCAACACGGCGCGCGCCTCCGCGCTGTGGGAGGAGATTCTCTCGCTAGCGCAGACCGTCCCATCGCCGCTGACTTTCTTCGACATGTTGATCCACGTGGCGCCGATCATCCTCATGAGGGGCACCTCCGAAGCCGTTGAGTATTACCGCATCCTCAAGGCCGAGGTCGAGCAGCGCGTTGCGCAGAATAAGGCGGCGGTCCCCGGCGAGCGTTTCCGTTTCTATTGGGAGGGTCCGCCGATCTGGTGCGCGTTGCGACCGCTAGCGAAGCTATTCCTCGACGAGCAGGTCGCTGTTGTCGCCTCGAGCTTCTTCGCGAACTTCTCTCTCGCCGGGCTCGACCCCGCCAACCCCATCGAGAGCATGGCGCGCAGCTACACGAGCGTCTTTCCGAACCGCTCGGATGCCTTCAAGGAGGAGTGCCTCGTTGCTGAATTCGAGGAGTTCGGTGTCGATGCCGTCGTCTATCACGAGGGGCGCACGAGCCCAGAGTACAGCAATGTGCGCCACGGCCTCGAGGTGCAGATGCGGCGCAAGACAGGCCTACCGTCGCTGATCCTCGAGGCCGACAGCCACGATCTGCGTCTGTTCTCGATGGATCGAATTCGCACCCAGTTACTGGAGTTCATTGAGCTGCAGAGTGCATCGGAGCTGCAAGCATGAGGCGGGCGAGGCGGGAGAGGGGAGGCATCGGTGGCAAGTGAAGCCGCACGGGTTGTTGCCGGAGTCGACGTCGGCAGCGAATGCGTCAAGGTCGTCTTGCTTGACGAAGAGAAGAAAATTCGCGGTCGAGCTGTCGTTCCGACTCGCGGCTATTTCGAGGCTTGCGTGGAGGAGGTGCTCGGCCTGGCCCTCGATGAGGCGGGTTGCGCTCGTGAGGGATTGGCCGCGATCTACGCGACGGGTTTTGGTGCATCCTGTGCGCGGGATGCGCGCGGGCGCGTTTCGAGCGCGAGCTGCCATGCTCGTGGCGCCTTCCATCACAAGGCTTGCGCCATGACGATCATCGATCTCGGTGGTCGCGAGCCGCGGGCGATCCGCGTCGACAGCGAGGGTCAGCGCCAGGACGTGCGCGGTGTGCGCAAGTGCGCCGTGGGTATCGGCTCCTTTCTGATTTTCGCTGCCCGTCACCTCGACGTGCATCCGACACGCATGCAGGAGCTGGCCGCTTCGGCCAAGTTGCCGGCTGTGATCAGTAGCTACTGCTCGGTCTTCTCGAGCAACGAGCTGCTCGAACGCCTGCGCGAGGGCGCCACCCGCGAGGATGTTGCCTTGGGCTGCATGCGCTCGATCGCGGAGAGGATCATGGAGGTGGGGGATCTTGAAGACCCGCTGGTCGTCACCGGCGGCGTGCCGGAGTACTTCCCTGGTGTGCTTCGCGAACTGGCTGAGATGAGCAAAAAGGAAGTCATCGCCGCTCCCGATCCGATCTACACGGGAGCACTCGGCGCCGCGTTGGCGGCGCTTGCGTATCGAGGAGATTGAGCATGTCCAACGCTAGCGCATCTGGAGAGGGCAAAA
>CAYSMT010000482.1:0-2850 GCA_964432135.1 uncultured Acidobacteriota bacterium | reverse complement strand
GAGCAGGCTCAATCGCGCGCCGCCTTTGAGCGCAGGATTCGCCTCGAGTAGGCGGCAGAGATCCACATCGGTCGCGAGGGCCGCCTGATTGCGTGCGATAGCTTCGAGGGTCGCCTCGTCGCTCGACTCGGCGAGCAGATGTCGTGTTTGAGGGGCCGTGTCTCGCCTTCGCGCGAGGACGGGACCGACCTCGATCCATCGGGAGAGCCATCCCGCGAGGAAGTGCAGAACCTCCTGCCCGATCTCCTCCTCGCTTGCCAGTGCCAGCGCTTCCTCCGGGCTCACCGCCTGCAGTGACGCGAGGGCGGCCTGTGCGATAGTGGGGTCGGCGTCATTGTGGAGCAAAAGCTGGAGTGAGAGCAGCTCCGCTTGGGTGAGAGGAAGCACTCCGCGGGCTGCCGCCAGTTTGGCGCGCGCCGGTGCCGTTCCGGAGCGAACTTCATCGAGGAGCCTCGTGGCGAGCGAGCTCTCTGCGTTCACGACACCGCGGCCGTCGGGAGCGCGGCAAGCGCGTAGGGACCCCAATCGAACCACCATGCCAGCGCCCAGGCTCCGCCGCCGATGATCGCGCAGAGCAGGACGATGCCGAGCACGATGACAAGGATCCGTGCGCGTCTCCGCCGAAGTTCTTCGTTCCGATCGCAGCCGATGTCGAAGTGCTCGAGGAGCGATCCAACATCTGAAGCTTGATTTTGGGTGGCCTGCTGACCCATCTCATAGGAGTAGGCGTCGATCATTTCAGAATCATCGACGCCGATGTGTCGGGCGTACGCACGAATATAGCCCCGAGTGAACGCGCCTCCGGGAAGATCAGCGAACTCGTTCTTCTCGAGCGCCTCGAGGTAGCGCAGGTTGATCTTCGTCGCCTCGGAGACCTCACGCAACGAGATCTGCCGCAGCTCGCGCTGTCGGCGCAGGGTTTCTCCGAAGGACGGCATGGTGGCTCGTTCTCCAGGCGGTGAATTCGCGGCGGCCGGATCATAGGCAGGCGTCCGCTGCGCTGTCAAATCTGCGCTTTGTTGCGATGTCGACGCATCGATTTCCGCGACGGCCGTCGGCCTCGTCGTTTCCGAGGGACGCGAGTGGGTGGAAGACACCGGGCGCGAACGCCGTCGTCGCGATCTACGCGCCATGGGTTGGCCCCGTGTGGCCCTCATCGCTCAGGCGGTAGAAGGGATTTCTCCGGGCGGCTTCGCGTACGCGATCTGCGCTCTCCTCACGTAGCAGGGCACGCAAGACCTCGCGAGGCGCCATCCGAGCCAGGGCGATGCGTTCGCCGAGTCCGAGACTGTCGAGACGTGCTACCAGGGCGCGCGCCAGTTCGGCTCGCAAGGCGGGGGCGATACGCATGTCGCGGCTTGCGAGAGCTAGGTTTTTCCAGGGAAGATCCGCTGCGATTTCGCGGACGAGTCCGGCGCCGGCGGCCGGATGGCGCAGAAGGCGCTGGGTGTTCCGGGCGGAGCGCAGCAGGGAAGGCTTGGCGTGAACGAGGCCTACCAGCTCCGCCACACCGAGGGATGGATCCTCGAGGAACTCGGGCGACGGACCCGCGCGCTTGGATCTCGTGCCGTCGATACTCATCACGCCTTCCACACCAGCCCCAACTGTCGCCGGAAAGTGGTGCCCCCGCGCCACCCTCTCCAGGCAATATAGGGGGCTGTTGGAGAGAAGATCAACTCTGCGGCTCCTCGAGCCGTAGCTCGAGCGCGATGCGCCTCGCGCCGAGAGCGGGCGCCAGGAAGAGGGCGATGCCCTGGATGACCGATTCGAAGCCGCCCTCCGAGCGCAGGATCGTTTCGATCACGAAGCCGGCCATCTCCATCGGGCATGACGAACGGAAACGCACACTGCACGCGCCCGGGGGACGCCGCAGCATGATCTCTCGGCAGGGTCCGCCCCGCACCAGACCGGCGCTGCCTCCGTCGAAGACCATCAGCTCTTGGCCGTCGATCTCGAGGCGTCCGTGCCCTGGAACGGCGAGATTCCAGGCGATGGCCAAGCGCTCACCGGCCCCCAAGGCACCGATCTCGTGTCGAAACAGGGCGCAGGTGGCTGTGGCATTGAAGCGGATTCGGCGCCGCGTTTTCGTAGTTTTTTGGGCCGGCCGCAGCTCAAGGTGACCAGCGCCGTCGTGGCGGATTGCGAAGGGTTCGATCTGTTCCTCCAATGCGCTGCTCTCACGTCTTAGCCAGGCCGGGTCGAGCTCGCATGGCACACGGAGCTCGATCCCGGAGACCCGGCTCAGGCGGTCCCAGCCCGCGCGTTCGAGCAATGCCGGCTCCGGTGCCGTCTCCAAGTCATGGATTGATATCGGCTCGCCGTCTCCCGCGGAGACTCGAGGTGGGTCGTCGCTGCTCAGGCAGTGGTAGGCCTCACGACGCCGGGCGACGACATCCAGTGGGACATCGTCGATATCCCAGCGGCTCCAAGACGCGAGTCCCCCGGCGAGACCACCGGCGAAGAGATAACGCCCTGGACCCGCGCCGGAGAGCAGCTCGTCGTGCCCGTCGCCGTCGATGTCGCCCTCGATCGTGGGGGGGGGCTCGCCGGTCTGCTCGCAGAGGAGGCGCTCGACGCGTTGGAGCTGCACCGGAACGACGTGACGCAGGATGGGTGCGTATAGCCCGCCAAAGAGCCCGTGCCAGTAAGGGCAGTTCACCTGGGCGCGATAGAGGGCGGTGCGGGCCTCCGGAAGTGCGTGCCCGAGGCGCTCCTCTACGCGCGCGAGCTGATCGCTCACGCCGAGCATGCGCTTGTGCAGCCGGTTGATCTCGTCGTAGCGTGCGAGGAAGACGTTGAAATGCCCCCCGCGCAGGAAAGGGCGTGCTTGTTCGCGGATATCGCAGTTGT
>CAYSMT010000481.1:0-2867 GCA_964432135.1 uncultured Acidobacteriota bacterium | reverse complement strand
CAGATCGCCGGGTCGTTTCATGCCGCGGGAGGGGTTGCCTGCGACGCCGATCGAGACCGGCATGCGCAGCGGTCCTCCCGAGCGGGGCCCCGCCTGGTGCACGGGCGGAAAGAGATAGCCCTCGATCGCCGTACGTAATCGCTCGCCAGCGGCGAGGGCGCCGGCAGCGTCGGTCTCAGGCAGGATGAGCGCGAAGCGTTTGCCGGAGATCCTGCCGAGTAGGTCAACATCACGGACAAGGCCACGCAGCAGGTCGGCGACCTGCCGCAGCGCGCGATCACCGACCTCGAAGCCGAGGTTGCGATTGATCTCTTCGAGCGGATCGGGTTCGAGCACTAACAGACCCATCGAACGTCGGTAACGGCAGGAACGCTCAAACTCGTGGCGCAGCAGCTCGCCGAACCATCGATGCCCGATCAGGCCCGTGAGGGTATCGAGGCGGGGGGCACCGCCGAGGGCCGCACGACGTGCCAGTGCGCCGAGGCGCAGGCCAACGAGTGCCGGGCTTTCACGCGGGTCGAGCCACAGGTCCGCGCCGGCCTCAAGGGCGCTGCGGCCCGCGTCGTCCTCACTCCATACGGCGATGGGTAAGCTGCCGACCTCGCTACCCTCGCGCAGTTCGCTGATCCAGTTATCCTGACCTTCGGCTGCGAGCAGCAGGACGTCGCACGCGGAGACGATCTCGGCATAGCCGGGCCGTTCCGCATCTTCACACAGCTCGATTTCGACGCCCCGTTGTTCGAGAAAGCGCAGCCCACCCTCGAGTGTCGGGTGAAGCGGAGCTATCGCGAGGATCTTCATTGAGTGCTCTCCCGGGCACACCCCCAGCGGATGGAGCACAATCTAGGTTTCGAGCGGACTAGAGGCCACCGGCGGCGACGATGGGACCTGTCGCGCGCAGCCCGTCGCGCGTCACAGCGACGACGCGGTAGTAGGACGGGAAGGCCCCATCGCCGGCGCGCTCCTCGAGCAGGGAGTATGCGCTGCCCTCTTCCGGCAGACCCATGGCGGGCAAGGCGAGCCTCTGGACCATTTGCCACGGTCCTTCAGGAGACGGCGCCTGCTCGACCAGCCAGCCGAAAAGCTCTCTTTCCCATGCGCTGGTCCATGAGATTTCGACGAGCCCGTCGGTCCGCCGATGAGCAGCCAGGGAGGATAGGGCGAAGGCTGCAGAAGGCCCGAGGCTCTCCGCGTGGATAAGTAGGGGTTCTCCCGCCCCATCGCGTCCTTGGGGTACGAGGAGCACGACGGCACGGTCGTAGTCTTGCCACGGCAGCGCGATCTCGAGCTTCTTGCCGTCCTTGGACGGGGCGAGGGTCGTTCGGTCCCAATGGCCTTCGAGGCGATGGGCGACCAGGAGCGCGGACCACGCACCGGAGGTTGTTTCGAGCGTCAGGCGAGTGCCTTCCGGATCCCGGGTGTCGGGTCGCAGTGAGAGGAGCGCGAGACCCCCGGGATTGACGGGTAACACGAGCCGCTGGGCGATCGCGGGTAGCTGAGAAACCTCGAGCGCGAAGCGACTCGGCTCAAGTCCCGAAGCCAGATAGTGAAGTGCGGCACGCGTTTGTAGTTGGGCGAGGGAGAGGCCCGTCACCCGAAGCATCGCCGCATCGAGGGCTTCGCGGTGCGTCTCTGAGCTGGCTCGCTCCGCGAGCGCGCGCCAGCTCTCAGCAAGGGCGCGTTGCTCGAGCGCTGGTTCATCGAGCGACCAGAGCAAGCTGGCGTTCCCGCGGGCGAGGAGCGAGTCGTTGGCTTCCAGGCCGAGTTCGGGATGATTCCAGCGGGCATCGATCGCGCGCCGGAACTCGACAGCCGGCCCAGCGATTCGAGACTGGACCCAGCCAGCGCTCGGCTCGACCCACCAGATGGGCGCGCGGGCATCATGCGCTGCAAAAACGAGGCGAGCCACGGAACGAGCGATCATGCCGGCGAAGGCGGCATCGTCCTGATGAGAAGAGGTATCGATCACGGCAAAGCCGGAGGCACCATGTCCGGGAGGAAGCGCTTGCTCAAGTACAGTGTAGCCGCGCACGACTCCTGCAAGAGGCAGGAGGAAGAGATCAAGCTCACCGTCGCCGTCGTCCGCCGGTCTTCCGAGGCCGTTCCTGGCGCACCATGTGAGGGTTCGTCGGGCCGTCTCGAGGGCCGCCGCAACGCGATCCGGGACCCCGTCGCGATTGCGATCAGGCAACGACGTCGCGAGCGCGCCGGCGACATGAACGCGTAGCGCGGGTTCGGATGACGTGAGCTGCAGATCGCCGGCGGAGCTGGGCCGGTGCAACACGAAGGCTGGCACGTCGATCGACTTGGCGAGGCTGAGCGCGGGAGAGAGGTCATCTCCGGCAACGCCGGCGCGCAGCGCGAAATCGGCGAGCGAGGAGAGGTTGATCTCCTTTGGGGCATCTTCGGCTAAGAGCACAGGTGCCGCGAGGCTCAGCAAGACGAGCAGGTGGCCTACACGGATTGCGGCGCGCCAAAGCACGGAATCATTACCTCTCAGATAGGAAGGATCATAGGGGCCACGCGCAGCGTGGGCAAACTAACGCCGCCACGAAATCGTGGGCGGCCAGGTCAGCTTTCGCTTCGTGGGAGGCTCTCGGCGCCGGGATCCGTGCTCCCCGCCGCGGGGGCGATCGGTTGCGTAGCCGGGCCTGTTACTGCCGGGGCGCCGACCAGAGAAAAGGCGACCACGGTGACATTGTCCTCCCCGCCGGCAGCGTTGGCGGCTTCGATTAGCTTCGTGCAGATCTCCTCGGGCGGGGTCTGTTCGGTCGTCGAGAGGCGCAGAATAGTTTCGTCGTCGAGCATCGTGTTTAGGCCATCGGAGCACAACAGAATGAGGTCACCGCCCTCGAGCCGTTCTTCTC
>CAYSMT010000480.1:0-2874 GCA_964432135.1 uncultured Acidobacteriota bacterium | reverse complement strand
CAAAGCTTTCCGCGATCGTCTCGAGCTTCCGATCTCTGATGAAGCCCTCGAGGATCCTCCCTTCTATCACCCCGGAGCTCATAGCGAGGAGGTGCAGTATCTGCTCGAGCGTCGCCGCGCGCTCGGCGGCTTGGTACCGACACGAGAGGCTCGAAGGGTCCATCTGGCGCCCAAGGAAGCGGCGCTACTCGACGAGTTTCATGCCGGCACGGGCGAGAAGCTCGAAGCCTCGACGACCATGGCCTTTGCCCGCTTACTGCGCAAGCTGATGAAGGATGAGTCGATCGGTCGGCGCATCGTGCCGATCGTTCCGGACGAGGCACGTACTTTCGGCATGGATCCGCTCTTCAGCGAGTTTAAGATCTACTCCTCGCTTGGGCAGCGTTACACGCCCGTCGATGCGGAGTTCCTCGTCAGCTACAAGGAGGATAAGCAAGGCCAGGTGCTCGAGGAGGGCATCACGGAGGCGGGAGCGATGGCCTCAATGACCGCGGCGGGAACGAGCCATGCGGTGCATGGCGAGGCGATGATTCCCTTCTATGTGCTCTACTCCATGTTTGGCTTCCAGCGCATTGGCGATCTGCTCTGGGCTTTTGGCGATTCTCGCGGCCGGGGTTTCTTTCTCGGGGCTACGGCCGGTCGCACGACCCTCAACGGAGAGGGTCTTCAGCACCAGGACGGTCATTCCCAGATTCTCGCGCTGACCAATCCGGCTTGCGTGGCCTACGATCCCGCTTTTGCCTACGAGCTCGCCCTGATCATCGACGATGGGCTGCGCCGGATGTATCGCGAGAACGAGGATGTGTTCTACTACATCACGCTCTACAACGAGAACTACTCCCAGCCAGCTCTGCCTGAGGGTTGCGCACGGGAGGGTGTTCTCAAGGGCCTCTATCTCCTTGCGGAAGCTCCGGCCTCCGATGCCCCGCGAGTCCAGCTCTTCGGCTCTGGCCCGATCCTGCGTGAGGTGTTGCGTGCCCGGAATCTCCTGGCCGATGACTACGGTGTCGCGGCCGATCTCTGGTCGGCGACGAGCTACTCCGAGCTGCGGCGCGATGCGCTTGCGGTGGAACGTTGGAACCGACTGCACCCTGGCGAGACGCCGCGAAAGCCCTATCTCTCGAGCTGCCTCGCCTCACGACGCGGCCCGCTGATTGCTGCGAGCGACTTCATCAAGGCCTGGCCGGACCTGATCGCCCGTTGGGTCGACCGCGAGATGATCACGCTCGGCACGGATGGCTTTGGTCGCTCGGATACGCGTCCGGCCCTGCGGCGTTATTTCGAGATCGATGCCGAGCACGTGGTTTTTGCCACGCTGACGGCGCTCGCTCGTTCCGGTGAGTTCGAGCGGGGGCGCCTTGAGCCGGCCATGGAGGCCCTGGGAATTGACCCTCAGGCCGCTGATCCCGCGACCTGCTGAGTCGAGGCTTCGTGCAGGAGGGATCCCTTGCCGCGCGAGGGTTCCTAGCTTCGACTGAGGGCCTCGATGGGGTCGAGTTCGGCGGCCTTGATCGCGGGGTAAAGCCCGAAACCGAGTCCAGTTAGGGCGCAGACCGAGAAGGCGACGGCGGGGGCTGCGAGCGACCAAGCGAAAGGCCAGCCGGAGAAGAGCGAGATTCCCCAAGCCAGCCCGAAACCTAGGCCGATGCCCGCGAGCCCACCCATCAGAGAGATCGTCAGCGCCTCGATCAGGAACTGGCGGCGGATGTCGGCTCGTCTGGCGCCGATCGCGCGCCGGATGCCGATTTCCCGCGTTCGTTCGAGAACTGTCGCGAGCATGATGTTCATGATACCGATTCCCCCGACCAGCAGAGAGATCCCCGCGATGCTCGCCATGACGATGTCGAAGATCGCCTGAGTCTTTTGATGCTGGCGGAGCAGCGCCTCGGGTACGATAAGCTTGATGTCGTGAATTCCTTGGTGACGATTATCGAGCAGGTAGCCAAGGGTCGTTGCTGCCGAGGCGATCGTCTTTTGCTCTGAAACCTCGAGGTGGAAGGCATCGATTTCGTCTTCGAGAGGCTTGAAGCGGAAGCGCTTGAGCGCGGTTTGCAAAGGCAGGAAGATGCGGTTTTCAGGGCGAGCGAGCTCGATTCCTTGGAACTCGTCGCTCGCAAGCTCCCGCGGTTCAAGCACACCGATGACGGTCAGCCAGACATGGTTGACCTTCAGGTGCTCACCGAGCGGGTCTTGGCTGCCAAACAGATCCCAAGCGACCTGAGGCCCGATCACGCAGCTCTGTGCGTAGCGCGCGTTCGCGCCCTCATCGAAGAAACGTCCCGTCGCCAAGCGCAGGTGGGAGGTCTCGAAGTAGCTTGGGGAGACGCCTAACACCTGGGCGTCGCTACGGCCGGTGTCGCTGAACAGTGCGTGCACGTTGATGCGCTTGATCGCCGTCGATCGCACGACTTGGGGAAGCGTCTCCGTCGCAATTTCGAGATCGCGCAGTGTCAGGCCCAGCGAGTCCTTCCGGATCTCGGTGAGACGTTCGTCAGGCTGGGGAATCGCCTCGACGATGATGTTACGCAGGCCGAGGGTGTCGATCATCTGCAGGGCCTCGCGCTGCGCACCCTTGCCGATGGAAAGCATGCTGATTACGGCGCCGACCCCGAAGATCATCCCGAGCAGCGTCAGCAAGGTGCGCAGCTTGTGATGGGCGAACTCATCGAGCGCTTGCCGGATGCCCGTGCGCCAGTCCATCAGCTTTCCTTTCCTGCCACGACTTCCGGTGGCGCGAGCGCGATCAGCTCTCCGCCTTCGAGTCCCTTCGTGATGACACTACGGCTGGCGTTGTGCTGGCCAAGGGTGACGATGCGTCGTTCCAGGCTTCGTCCTGTAGCGACGTAAACCCAGGTCTCTTCCGAGTCGTGGAAG
>CAYSMT010000479.1:0-2874 GCA_964432135.1 uncultured Acidobacteriota bacterium | reverse complement strand
CGAGACCGTCGTCTCCGAAGACCCGCGGGCCCATGCGTGCGGCGAGCTGCCGGGAAAGGCGCCAAACATCGCCGGTAGATTCGGAGAGCGATGAGCGCGCCGCCAGCGCCATCCCGCAGAGCAGGGCGATCGTAGCGACGATACCAGTACCAACCTCCGAAAGAACGGAGACCAGCAGATCGCGCCCGATCCGACCGACAAGACCACCGGCCAACAGGGGCAGCCCGCCGATCGTGATCTCGCGCACGATCAGCGCAAGCAGCACGGCCGTCGCCAGGGCAACCAAGCCGAGGCCCACGGCGGCCCCGTGGCGAAGGCTGTGACCTCCAGCCCGCAGGCGACGTAGCGCCGCCGCGAAGCAGATCAGCGGAAGAAACCAAGTCGTTACACCGAGCGCCTCGTACAAAAACGCGGCAGCTGCCGCCCCAGCCGGGCCAATCCAGTTGTGGGGCGGTTGGGCAGTGGAGGAAAAAAAGGAAGCGTCATGGGGAGAATAGGTGGCCAGTGCGAGGGTCAACAGGATGCCAAGACCCGTAAGCCCGATTCCCATGACCTCCTTGGCGCGTGGGCGATCGAACACATCTCTAAAACGCACGGCATCTCCCTCCGATCGACGCAACCCATCACGGCCTGCCCACACCTTCATCTGCCGGGCTAAGATCCCTCGCTCGACACAGCTTCCTATGGTAGCGCCGATTGAGGAACGAGTGAATAGGGGCGGGCCCGTCGAACAACCTCGGATTTTCGCAGGCTGGCGCGCTGCTTTCCTGACCTTGGTCAGCGTCCCCTGACCAAGGTCTCAGGCGGCGATCAAGATCCAGGCCGCGACGGCGGCAGCGAGGAGCACGCGGTAATAACCAAAGGGCACAAGACCATGGCGTCCCAACCAAGCAACGAAGCCCTTGACGGCCAACCCTGCGCTGAGAAACGCCACGACGAGGCCGACAACGAAGGGGCCCGGCGCGATTCCGGCGAAAAGCGTCCCGCCCTCCTTGACGAGCTCGTACACAGTCGCTCCTCCGAGCGTGGGCAACGCGAGCAAGAAGGAAAACTCCGCCGCCGCGAGCGGGGTCAGCCCGACGCCAAGACCCGCAAGAATGGTCACAAGAGATCGCGATGTCCCTGGCCACATGGCCAGGCATTGACACATGCCGATGATCAGCGCGTCCCGCCAACCAAGCTCCTCGATGCCTCGCCCATCCGTGTGGCGCCGACGTTCCAGGCGGCCCGTACCGACCATCACAATCCCCCCCACAGCAAGCGCCACCGCGACCGGCCAGGGGCCGAAAAGGAAAGCCTTGATGGTGTCATGCAGCAGCACGCCCAGGACGGCTGCCGGGAGAAAAGCGATGACGAGATGAACCGTCAGCTGCCTCCCGGCAGAGTCGCGACCCATGATCCCGCGCAGCATCTGGAGTACGCGGGCGCGATACAAACCGAGAACGGCCAGGATGGCTCCGGCCTGAATGACGATTTCGAAAGCCTCGAGGGCGGGGTCGCCATTACGGCCCAGCAGGGCCGAAGTGAGAATCATGTGTCCGGTCGAGGAAACAGGCAGGTACTCGGTCAACCCTTCGACAAGCCCCAGCAACGCCGCTTCAAGGAGTGACAAGGGTAGGGGGGGGATCATTCTCTCGCCTCCGGTTCCCGATCGACGATCGCGATGACCGTGGGTCGCAAGCGCGATCCTCTCCGGAGCAACGACGACACGCGCGATGCGATTTGCTTCTCGAGCTCCGCCACATCGCTCTCCGAATCCGCGGCAAGGAGCAGGACATGAACAGCTTGCTCGACGATCTGGCGAGCGCCACGTGGGCCCTCCCAACGGGGGATACCAGCCGCCTCGACGCGAACGCGAACGCGCCGCGCACCATCAAAACGATCGATGATGGCCCGCACCGTCGCCATGCCGGCCATGGCGAGGCGACGGCGAGCCCGCGCAACGTCATGGTCGAGCGCCATCTCTGCGTCGTTGAGATAGACGCCGGAGATCTCGATGGGCTCGATGCGACGCACCCCCTCCTGCTCACCGAGGATCAACCCTTCCCCCTGCTCGATGATCTCGGCCTCGCAGGGCCGTGAGAGCAGCCCACGGGCCAGCTCCGCGACCCGCTCGAGATGCAAGCGGTCACCATGCATCGGCACCACAAGATCGGGAGAGACCATCTCGATCAGCCTCCGGATCTCTTCGCGACCGCCATGACCGGAAGCGTGAAGCGCGGCCTCATCACGGGCGTGGACGACCTCGACCCCAAGACGCAGGAAGCGATCGAGCATTTGGGCGAGGGGGATCTCATTGCCCGGGACGATGCTCGCCGAGACAACGACCCGGTCGCCTGGACCCACCTTCACGCCGTGATGGTCCGCACGCGAGATCCTGCCGAGGGAGGAGAAGAGCTCCCCTTGGCACCCTCCCGCGAGATAGAGGCGTTGCCCCGGCGGACGCAACGCAAGATCCTCAACGGAGGATACGCTACCCGTCGGAAGCTCGATCAAACCGAGCTCGAGACCGATCCGAGCCGTGGTGTTCATCCGCTGCCCGAGAAAGGCCACGCAGCGCCCAAGACGCCGCGCTGCAGAGCAGACCATGTCCATGCGATGCAGATGGCTGGCGAAGGTCGACACAATCACCTGGCCCGCTGCACCGCGGAGGGCGTCTTCGAGCGCGGGAACCACCTCGGACTCGGAGCGTGACCAGCCGCGGCGACGCGATCCCGTGCTGTCGATGAGTAAGAGGCGTACACCGTCCCGGGTGTCTGCTGAGATCCCATCGAGATCCGTGCTCGGACCACGATAGGGAGTTCGGTCGATCTTGAAATCACCGGAGTGAACGACGCGACCCGCCGGGGTTTCGATGACAAGGCAGCAAGCATC
>CAYSMT010000478.1:0-2878 GCA_964432135.1 uncultured Acidobacteriota bacterium | reverse complement strand
TTCCCTCGAAGACAACCGCAGCGAGGTCATAGCGACGACGGAGGGTTTCGAGGCGGCGCTCAACACCCGCGCTATCGAGTGGCAGCTTGCCGTCGATCTCCGCGACGAGCACGGGCAGCGTGCGCGCGAGCTGCTCCTCGGCTTGATCGAAGTAAAGCCGGCGTAGTTGCCCTGCCGTGCGCAGCGTCTGTTCGACGCGAGGCGGTGTCAGGTTTCTCAGGGTCTGGGAGACGATAAGGATGGCTCCCGCGAACAGGAGCAGGCAGGGGACGAGAACGAGAAAGAGGAAGGCAAAGGCGAGTCGAGCGCGCAACCCAGCTCCGATGACGCCGTGGCGTCGCTCAGCGAGCACGCGCGCGAGATTGCGTATCAAGACCCAGGCGAGGGCGAGGCTGAGCGTGACAAGGGCCACGGCGAGACCCATGAGCAAGGTCTTGTCCGTGGCCAGCCGGAGGTCGTTCAGCTTGGCTTTCTGAATGACGAAGTAGATCGCGCTCGATGCGATCAGCGTGATCGCGATGACGGCGATCTTGAGCCGATCGGTTCGCAGTCGGATCTCAGACAAGATCGTTCATCTCCCCTGGCCACGCCCGGGATCCATGGGTTGCCCTCGCGGCAGACTGGGACCCGCGGGCTCGCTCTCAAAGCTCCAGGCTCCCGGATCCGATAGGATGGCATCGACAAGACGCCCGTGCAGGGCATGGCCGCTGCGCCAGGCGACGATGCGGCCGACTAATCCGGCACCGAGCAACGCGAGATCTCCGACCAGATCGAGGAGTTTGTGGCGAACAAACTCGTCCTCGAAACGCAGCTCGGAGCCGCGGACACCTTCCTCGTCGACCAGCAGCGCATTCTCGAGCGAACCGCCTTTGATCAGGCCGGCCGCTTGGAGCTGATCGACGTCGCGCTTGAGAGCAAAGGTCCGAGCCGGCGCGAGCTTACGAAGGAAGTCCTCGACATCGTCAAGGCGAACCGTCACGTCTTGGTAGCCGAGATGGCGATGCTCAAACTCGATTCCAGCCGTCAACCTCAGCCCCTTCCCGGGGTGAATCTCGAGGCGGCTGCTGTCTTCCTCGATCACGATCTTCCGCGCGATCACGATCTGTCCACGGACCGCTTCAAGCTCTCGGAAACCAGCGTCCAGGAGGGCATAGGCGAAGGGAAGCGACGAGCCATCGAGAATCGGCACCTCACTGCCGTTGATGCGCAGCGTGGCATTGTCGACTCCGAGGGCGAAGAGTGCGGCCAGCAGATGCTCGGGAGTATCGACCGCCGCAACACCGGCCATCAGGCGACTAGCATTGACCATTGGAACACGAAATTGTTGCAACGCAGGCACTTCAGCGTCTTGAAGATCCTCTCTGATGAAGACCAGGCCATGGTTCGCTCCGGCGGGATCGATCGTCAAACGGATGGTCTCACCTCGGTGAAGCCCGATCCCCTCGAGAACAATCCTCCGCGCGACGGTTCGCTGTGTGCGCCTCATTCGCTTCCTCTTACGAGCCCGCTCGCTCTTGGAGGCTCTGCCGCGACTGCCCCGCAGTGGCAGGGACTTCGCCGGCTTCCACAAGATGGCCTCGCGATGCGTGGCGGCGAGCGCTCATGATATCCCAGGACGCGTCCGAGAAAGGAAATGGAGCCTGGCTCGATCTGGAGAGCGGCACAGCTTTTCCCAGAGCTCGGTTGACCCGCGGCGACCTTCGGCCAACAATGACGGAGAGGGTATGACAGTCTCGTCATTGATCGGAGCGCTTCGGAGGTCTCGATGTCATCGTCAGCCATCTCCCCGGATAAAATTACTCAAATAGCGCGGATCGTCAGCGAACGCCTGAGCGGTCACCTCAGCGAAGAGCTCGCGGGAATTCACATACCGGATCCCGTCGAGCATGAGCGCGTCCCGGCAACCCTCGTCGGCGCGATGGATGCGATTCGGGCTGCGGGAGGGCAAGCGGGCGCACTGCGCGCGCTGCTTTCCGGGTGCGTCTCGCTCGGAGCGCGCGCCGCTGTCTTCGTGCTGCGCGACGACCACATCGAAATCTGGGAGTCCGAGGGCTTTGGCGACGGGCTCACCCAAGGACGCGTTCCCATCGCGGAAGATGCCGTTGCCCGCGCCCTCTCAGGTCAGAGTGTCGATTGCAGCATGGGCGACGAAATCACTTGCCCGGACTTCGGTCAGGGAACGCCGACGAGTGCTCAGTGGGAGCCTATTCGCGTTCAGGACAAGGTCGCCGGCCTGCTCTATGCAGACACCCTCGACGAGGAGCTTGTGCAGGACACCTCGGGCATCCGGATACTGGCTATGATGACGGGAGTCGCCGTCGAGCGCCTCGCTTTGCTCAAGGCGCTTGGCCAGCAAGCCGCGAGTCAAGAAACAGGTGAGACTCCAGTCGAAAGCGAGGCTGTTCCTCCGGCAGCCGTGACCAAGACTCCGGAAAGCGAGGCCCAGGAAGAGCCCGAGGCTCCCGGTATGGGGGTTCGGGCGGTTGCCACGGCACCTTCCCCAACGGTGACGCCCAAGCCAGCCTACGAGCCCGTCCCTTCCCTACCCGAGGCGTCGGAAGGAAGCTCTCCTGAGATCGAGGACGCCCGCCGCTTCGCTCGGTTGTTGATGGAAGAGATCTGCCTGTACAACGGCGACAAGGTCGAAGCCGGGCGAGCCGGCAAGGATCTCCTCGCACGTCTCGGAGATGAGGTCGAACAGGCTCGTGCGATGTACACTCAGCGCGTGCCCGCCGAGGTGGCCTCTCAGGGCGACTTCTTCGACGAGGCCGTTCTGAGCGTGCTCGCTGCTGGAGAAGAGTCGGCTCTCGGTGTGAGGACGCTGCCGAGCTAGCTCAAGCAGGAATCTCGCCGCTGGCGACGATGCGCGCCTCCCCAG
>CAYSMT010000477.1:0-2881 GCA_964432135.1 uncultured Acidobacteriota bacterium | reverse complement strand
GTCGGTGTTTGTCCGATCCGATAGCTGCGTAGCGGTGCGGTGCGCTGCCCTTGGGGAGGACGGGGCGGCCAAGCTCCTCGAAGTCGGGACCGAGCGCAACGACAGAATCGAAGTGACTCATCCAAACCGGCTCGACCGTTTCGAGCCCTTTGAAGAGCGGATGACTGTTGTCGAGATGCAGCTCGGCGTGGCCCCACTCCTGTCGTCCGTGGACGACCTCACCACCGTAGTGTTTGGCAATTTCCTGGTGGCCGAAGCAGAAGCCGAGGATCGGGATATCGAGGCCGTAAATCGCTTTGTTATAGCCCGAGTCCTCTCCCTGAGAGGCCAGGGAAGGGCTTCCCGAGAGGATGATTCCGCGTACGCCGCCGTAGGCCTCGAGCCCATCCTCGGGCTGACGGATCTCGGCGAGCACCTCGAGGCGCCGCACCTTGGTGGCGATGAGATGGGCATACTGGCCGCCAAAGTCGACGACGGCGATCTTGTCGTGGAACATGAGCCTGGCTCCCAGCGCTGTCATTGGGGCAGGCATCATAGCAGGCCGCATCGAGCCGACAAGCAGGCCGGCGGGTGCTCTGACGAGCTCCGCCGGCATGAAACTCCGGGCAAAGCAGCGACCTGCGTCAGGCGGCGCTCTGGTCGATCATGTGCACGTCGCGCTGCGGGAAGGGGATCGTGCAACCGCCCGCTTCGAGCGCGGTCTTGATTTTCTCGTACAGATCGAAGCGCAGGGTCCAGTAGTCGGCCGGCGCGCACCAGGGGGCGACGAGCAGGTCGACCGAGGAGTCACCGAGACCCGAGACGGCGACGAGGCTTTCGGGTTCGTTGACGACTCGAGGGTCGCTACGCAGAACTCCTTCAATGATCTCCTTGGCTCGGGCGATGTTGTCCCCATAGGAGATCCCGATGATCAGGTCATTACGACGCAGGGGGTTTGAGGTGAAGTTCTTGATGGTCGTGCCCCAAATAGCGGCATTCGGCAGTACGATGCTCACGTTGTCCAGCGTGTCAAGCACCGAAGCGAAGACCCCGATCTCCTTGACGATGCCTTCCTGCCCCGCGGCTTCGACATAATCGCCCTTTCGGAAAGGCCGAAAAGCGAGCAGCATGACGCCCGCCGCGAAGTTGGACAGCGTACCCTGCAGCGCCAGGCCGACGGCAAGGCCGGCGGCGCCGAGTACAGCGATGAAGGAGGTTGTCGGGATCCCAAACAGGCCAAGGACGGCGATCAGGATGAAGGCGACGAGGCCGTAATACACCAAGCTAGCGAGGAAGGGGACCAGGGTTTCGTCGAGCTTTGTGCGCAAGAGCGCCTTGCGGGTCCAATGCCGCACGAGTTTGGCGACGAAGAGCCCGATGATCAGGACGGCGACCGCACCGAGCACACTCAAGCCCCAAGTAGACACTAGGGCCGAGGCCTGCTCGATGATAGTGGCGGGATCGAAGTTCTCCATGGCGATTTCTCCTTCCCCGGAGCGGGGACGACTCGAAAGAAACGGGGACAAAAAGCGGCACGCGCCAGCGGGCGCCAGTTCTGCTCCGCGCAGCCTCGTCCTGCCCGATAGACTGCCTGCAAGTCGGGAAGTCACACTGGGCGGGCGGGTAGGGCGCTGCCGAGTCTCGGTGCTATGCTCTCAAGCATTATGAACGCACTCGATGTTGTCATCGCCTTGCTCGTTGTCCTCTGTGCCCTCTATGGCCTGTGGAAGGGTTTCGTGCGTATTGCGGTCGGTGTCTCTGGCTTCGCCATCAGCCTTGCCTTTGCTTTGCGCCTGTCGGGCCGTGGGCCCGCGTGGTTTGGCGAGATCTTCGCCAGCGCACAGCTTTGTCGCCTGGCGGCCTTTGTGCTCGTCTGCGCCCTGGGTCTGATCGTAACGGCCGCAGTGGCCTTTCTAGCCCACAAAATTGTCAAGTCCGCGCAGATCTCTTGGCTCGACCGCCTCGTTGGTGCCGGTATCGGTGCTGTGGGTGCGACCCTTCTGGTCTGCGGTTTGCTCGTCGGTGTGACGGCTTTTCTCCCACCCGGTGCCGCTGTCCTCGAGGACTCGCTGCTCGTGCCTTACGCGATCGTCATCTCGGACCTCGCGGCGAGCATTCTGCCGCCGGAGATGGCGGAGATTTACGCGGAACGTCGCCGGGAGCTCGACCGCCGCTTCCACCTCTCTGGCGAGTGGGTGGGTGCGCCGCAGCGTCGGGGAGAGGGCGCGACGAGTTCCTCGTGACTCGACGGGCTCTCGTGCTTTTCGCGCTCGTCGCTTTGCTTACCGGCGCCCGCGTAGGTGCGAGTTCGTCCGCGGATCCTAGCGCACGGATCTACAGAACGATCCGAGAGCTCGATGGTATACGCCACTTGCCCCTGCTTCGCCCTGTGCGGAGCGAGCTGCTTGATGACCAGGAGTTGCAGGCGGCGATAGCGCGCAGGATCGAAAGGGACTTTCCGGCGCACCGGGCCCCACTCACCCAGCTCATCCTCACGACCTTGGAGCTGCTCCCGCCCGAGGTTGATCTGCGCGCGCAGCTCCTCGATGACCTCGGAGCGCATGCCACCAGCTTCTTCGATCCGGATACCAGACGTCTCCATCTCAGCAGCTCCGGTAGGATGACTCGCGCGGGAAAGGGGCCGACCGATGAGAGGCGCTGCCTAAGGTTGTTTCACGAGCTGGACCAGGTTCTCGTCGATCAGCACTTTGGCCTCGCAGCGTTGCTCGGCTCGAGAGGCTCCGGAGAGGGACGAGAAGACTTCCGGCTGGCGCGACGCTGCCTTGCCGAAGGTGACGCAGCCCTTGCGACGCTGTTGTGGTCGGTCAAGGAGAGGGGCGGGGTGGTTGATTCCGCGTCCTTCTCCAACACCGCGGCGTTGCTGGATTATCTCGAGCGTAAG
>CAYSMT010000476.1:0-2881 GCA_964432135.1 uncultured Acidobacteriota bacterium | reverse complement strand
CCCCACGCAACATCACCGAGAAGTTGCTTGATGAAGTTACCCACGATAGGGCCACGCCAGATAACGGCGTTCTCGCGTTCAACGAAGAAGCCCATGGACATCACCTTGACGCCGAACGCCTCCAACGGCAGGGGGCGACCCTGGGCGTCTGCCTGGTCAGGTTTGCGCTCTTCCATGCCGAACATCAGAGGCGCTGAAGGCCCATGGACGTCGGCATCGAGGAAGCCGACCCGTCGGCCCTGCTGCGCGAGAGCCACTGCGAGATTGACAGCCACGGTGCTCTTGCCCACACCTCCCTTGCCAGAAGCCACGCCGATGATGCGCCTCGCGATCGGCGCCGGCGCTGCAAGAGCCGGCGCTGGCGCCGCCTGCGTCTCCTGACCGAAAACAGGCAGCTCGGAGGCCCGCTCACCAAAGCTCACCACGACCTCTCCTGCGCCTTCGAGCCGCGCGACGGCTTCCCGCACGCGGAGGGTGAGTTCTTCTCGGAGCTTCGGATCCTCGCTCTGCAGCTTGAGCCTCACGCTAACCGCTGCACCATCGACCGTAACCTTAGCGACGGCACCGGTTGCCACGATATCGCGGGAGAAACCGGGGTAGGGCACCTGGGAGAGGGCGTCTCGTATCATGTCCACGGTCAGGGCTGCCATCTGCATCACCTTTCCTGGTTCACGGCCAACCCTATCGGGTTGGTGGTCACATCTTGTCACGCTGAACTCGAGCGCCGGATCGCCTCGAGTGACCCGGAGAGGCTCCTGCGATGGTGCCGGTGCCCCTCCACGAAGGGCATGCGATTATAGGCCCCGGACCTTCCCACAGCACGCCGGCGCTGGTGTGCGCGCAGCAATGCCGAGACGCGCGGTGCCCTGCGATGGTCTCGTTCGCCACGCGAACCCACGGACAGCTCGGAATAGGGCATAATCCTTCCATGACGAAGCGGGCCAGTCCCTCCCATCTCGGTGATGAGCTTCGAGTGACGGCTGTTAGTCTGGCGGCACTCCTCGTCGGCGGAACCCTGGCTTTCTGGATCGCGGGTTGGCCCGACTGGTCTGTTTTTGATGCTCTGTATATGACCGTGATCACGGTCACCACCGTCGGCTATCGCGAGGTTCATCCTCTAGGTTTCGCGGGCCGTATCGTCTCGATGATCGTGATCCTTGGCGGCGTCGGCACGGCCATCTACGTGACCGGCAACTTTGCGGAGGCCGTCATCGGGGGCAGGGTCTTCTGGAGGCGACGCGTGCTCGGCAAAATCCGACGGCTATCAAATCATTACATCGTCTGCGGCTTCGGGCGCGTCGGACGCGCTATCGCTCGCGAGCTCGAAGAGCAGGGCAAGGCCTTCGTCGTCATCGATCGTGAGCAGATGCCGATCGGGAACGAACTCCCTCTCGTCGTTGGCGACGCGACGGATGATTCGGTTCTCGAACAGGCTGGGATCCGCCGCGCCAAGGCCCTGGTTACCGTGCTGGGTTCCGATGCGGAGAACATCTACACCGTCCTTGCTGCACGCTCCATGTGCCCAGAGCTGTTCATCGTCTCCCGCTGCGGCGAGGACCGGGGAGCCCGTAAGCTCGAAGCGGCGGGAGCGGATCGCGTCCTCAATCCTTATGAGCGTGGCGGCACGATCCTCGCGCAGATCATGCTCCGCCCCAAGGTCGTCGACTTCCTCGAGGAGATCGCCCGAGGCTCGGGGCTCGAGATCCATCTCGAGGAGCTTCCGGTCGCCGCGACAAGCGATCTGGTCGGTATTTCCTTGCGGGAGAGCCCGATCCGCCGCGAGCTTGATATTATCATTGCCGCTATCATCAAAAGCAGTGGGGCCTACCGCTTCAACCCCTCTCCCGATGAGATGATCGAGGCAGGTGATATCCTGATTGCGATGGGAAGCCCTGCCGCGCTCGATGAGCTGGCCCTGCGGGCCGCCGCGACGGGCTGAAGCGCAGGAAGAGAAACGAGGTTGCGGATGAACGTGGCGGCGGTCGAGAAGTTCTACAATCGCTTCGCCGGCGTGTACGACATGCTCTTCAACCAGGTCTTTCAGCCGGGGCGCATGGAATCGATCCGCTCGATGGACTTTCGCTCAGGGGATCGCGTCCTCGAAGTGGGCGTCGGGACGGGGCTCAACCTGCCGCTCTACCCAGAAGGCGTGCGCGTCATCGGTATCGACATCTCCAACCCCATGCTCACTGAGGCCAATTCCCGCAAGGGCTGCTGCGCCTCCCCCTACGCTTTCGGCCTCGGCCAGATGGACGCCACACGTCTTGCCTTCGCGGACGACTCCTTCGACTTCGTCTATGCCCCTTATGTGATTTCGGTCGTTCCACAACCCCGCGAAGTCGTCGCCGAGATGGGTCGTGTCTGCAAGCCGGGAGGCAAAGTCGTCATCGTCAACCACTTCGGCAGTCACAATCGCTTAGGCAACTGGCTCGAGCGCGTCTTGACACCGATAACAAACTACGTCGGCTTCCGCCTCGATCTACCCGTCGAGTCCGTGCTGGGGTTACCGCACCTAGCCACCGTCGTCGATCGGCGTGTCAACCTGCTCAAGCTCTGGCGGCTGCTCGTTCTCGAAAAAAACTAGCCCGCACTTCAGAGAAACCCGAGCCGACATCCCGCTAGGCGAAATCGGCCCTGCTGGCTGTAGGCCCGAAGCTACCCGTTTCAGACCCTAATGATCCGGGTGAATGGGCGAAGAGCTGGGCGTGTCATCAATGGCTTCGGAAAAGCGCTCGTCGATCTCGTGGGCGGTCGTCGCGTTGCGCAGGCGCATCTCTACCTGGGCGAGACGTCGGCGTAGAGCGTCGATGCGATCATCCTTCTCGGCCAGCCGGAGTTCGGCCTGGCGAAGCTTGGTCTTGAGCAGCCCAATCTCTCCGGC
>CAYSMT010000475.1:0-2883 GCA_964432135.1 uncultured Acidobacteriota bacterium | reverse complement strand
TTAAGAATGGCGGGGTCGTTGATCATACGCCCTGTCCCTCCTTACCCAAGGTGGCGCGGACGCGGTCCCCCGATCCGGGAACAAAACGCCAGCCGAGTTCCGAGGAGCTCTGACTGACCCAGAAGAGAACCATGTGGGCGAGCTTTGAGAACGGCACGAGAACGAGCAGTAGCTCGGCAGAGAGCAGATGAATCAGATACACAACCTGAATGTCAACAAGAGACCAGCTCGGATGAGCCACTAACCAGCCGCTGATGAAGGGCAACGCGCAGAGGACCGGCAGCAACCAATCCTGCGGTTTGCTCAACTCTCGCGAGGCACGATTGATGACTCTGCCGAAGAGCAATCCCACGATTGCAATCAATGTCACAACTGTCAATGTATCGGCGACGACGCCAGGCAACGCGTACCAGCTCACACCGAGACTGGCACGCCAGATAGCGACATGGCCTGCTAGACAGAGTGGAACGACGATCACGCCGACGTGGAACAGAAAAGACGTAAAGTTGTATGCGCGACGCTCATGCTCGTGCAAATAGCGCCAAGGGAGAAGCCAAGAGAGGTTTCTGCGAATCGCGATGCCCCAAGGGATAAACTGGTCTCCGGCCCGCGACCAGGCCCAACCGAGCTCCCACAACTGCAGCAACACGACGCGTAACAATCCGAGCGCCATCAGCAGCAGCGAGAGCTTGAGCAAGGGACCACGCGCCAAGCTCAGCAAATTCTCGTACATCAGCATGCCTCCAGCACGATGGCCTTGTAGATCAGGTCGTGCAAACCCACGCATTCCATATCGAGCTTGTTATCGGTGATGAGCTCGCGCAGCTGCTTCTTGCAGTTCGCACACGGAGCGACAACGTACTTCGCACCGGTCGCCGCGAGCTGCTCGGCCTTCTTCGCCCCGAGCGTTCCCGTGCGATAGGACCTAATCTCATCCACCGAAACAGTGCCGCCGCCCCCACCACAACACAGGTTCTTCGGGCCGTGGGGATGCATCTCGACGAAGTCCTCGCACATCGCGCGCAGCAGCTCACGCGGCTCGTTGATGATCCAGCCGGTACGACCCAGGTTGCACGGGTCGTGGTAGGTCACACGCTCTTTGATCGCGCCCGGCTGCAGCTTCAGTTTGCCCTCTTTCCACTTGCGATAGCTGTACTCCATGATGTTGTAAACGGGCGGAGCCTTCTCGCGACCACCAAAGTAGGTGGCGATGAAAGCCTTCGCGCTGCGGGAGGCATGACCGCACTCGCCGATCAAGATGGCCTTCGCGCGCAAGCGACGCGCTTCTTGGACCTCGCGCTCGAGAATCTTCTCGAGCAACCAGTCGCTGTAGAACAGGCCATAGTTGATCCCGTCAGCGTAGCCACTTCCGATCGTCCACTTGTCTCCATCCCCGACAGCATTGATCAGCGTCACGATACCCATCAAGGTGTCCGCTTCCATCAAGTAGTCGCTGACGGCGGGAAAAAAGATGTAGTCTCTGTCTTCTTGATCGACGGGAAACTCGACCTTGATCCCCTTGTCTTCCTCGATCTCCTCGGACAGGAACTCGACAGTATCCGCGATCGCCGGGAAAGGGATACCGGAGGTGTTACCTGACGCTCCCTCGAGCTGCTCACGTACGGAGATGACCAGAGCACGCGGCACCAAGCCGAGCTCCGAGAGGATGTAACGCGCGAGATGCGTCACCAGGCCATGATCGATGCCCAACGGGCACTCGAGGGTGCAGCGGCGACAGGCCGTGCAATGGTAGTAGGTCTCCGCCATCTCGACAATCTTGTCGGGACTCAAGGGCTCGTAGCCCCTCAGGCGCCCCTCGATTACTCCGCGAAGCGTAAAATGACGCCGATAGACATCCAGCAGCAGGTGCGAACGGTGGCAAGGCACGTCTTCGGCGGCATTCGTGAACTGGTAGATCTGGCATGACGGGGCGCAGTTCGCACAACGCGCGGTGATTCTCGAATAATTGTCGATGACCTGGCGGTAGTTCGAGTGCTTGAGAATCGCCCCGAAAACCTCGAGAAAGCGGGCCGTCATGTCACCCTGGTAAACGCGGTCCTGCTCGATGAAATAGCTCAGCCGTTCCTGGATCTGGGCAGGGGTCAGTGCGCCGCAAGGACGGGGTGCCGTCTCCGCTGCAGAGGCCTCGGCGGGCTCACTCTTGTCAGGCTGCATGTCTCCTCCATGACTCGGCCGGAAGGCTTCTCCGGCGAGCCCAGCGCGAGGAAGGCTGCAACTGCTGTGCCACACCGCGCAGCGTCCATTGCGTGAGACGGCCAGGACTAAGCAGCTTGTTTGCTGCTAGTTGCGTGGCGAGCAGCCAAACGACACGTTACCTGCAGGAAACGCGCCTCGTTTCCGGAAAAAGACGCCTAACGAACTAGTTTTTACTTCGCCTTACCCGGAATCCGCCGCAACCTTCGCGATCCGTGGGCACACTGAGAACACCAGCCGTTCTAGCGCACAGCCAAGCAAGCTAGGCGGCGGGCTCCTCATCGCCTGTATCGATGCGCTTGTTCAACAGGTTCGGAAGCAGCGAGAGTAGAACGAAGACCACGGCCGCGATACCGAGATAGAGCAGCGTGCGACCGACGCCTTTGCCCTCTACGAAGGCGCCCGCGGCAAAGTTGAACGCGACGGTACCTGGAAGCATGCACAAAAAGCTCACGACGACATAGGTGGTCAATGAGATCTTCGTCAAGCCGTAGACGTAGTTCTGCGCATTGAAGGGGAAGACCGGTACGAGGCGCGTGACCATCAGGAAGCGCCACCCCTGCCTCTCAACGCCGTCGTCGATCTTACGCAGGACCTTGTTCTTCTGAACGAGGCCCTCGACCATACCACGAGCCCCGTAGCGCCCGACGAGAAAGGCCGCCGTAGCAC
>CAYSMT010000474.1:0-2892 GCA_964432135.1 uncultured Acidobacteriota bacterium | reverse complement strand
GAATCGCCTGTTCGGACTGTGTGGTCGACCGCGCGCGGTCGGTATCCTCGATACGGAGGATGAACTCGCCCCCCTGGCTGCGGGCGAAGAGATAGTTGTACAGGGCTTGGTAGGCCGTCCCGACGTGCGGGTCTCCTGTTGGGGAGGGCGCGACGCGGACGCGAACCTTCTTCGCTGGCATGACTCACCTCGGCGGAGCGCGAGACGGAGGCTCCGATCCGCGTCACTTTACCCCGAATCAGGCTGTAAGCCCTCCGCCGCAATCCGCTTCCTGCGAGCGGCTACAGACACCCCGAAGCCACGGCGCGAACGGAATGCGTATCGACGCTCCAAGCTTCTAGGGCATAATCCCCTACCGTTTCCAATACCCGCAAGCCCAATACCTGCGGCAAAGCTTCTTGTTGAACCCCGGGAGTACCCGCACGCAGGTCACCGCCAGAGGACCCGAGGCATGAGCGAAGACAAGAACGCGAGAGGTGGCCGGAACGCAGAGGCGTCTCCTACGCCCTCCCTCGATTTCATCCGCGAGATCGTCGCTGCCGACCTCGCCAGCGGCAAGCATGCCGGACGCGTGCAGACCCGCTTTCCACCTGAGCCGAACGGCTACCTGCATATTGGACACGCAAAATCGATTTGCCTAAACTTCGGCATTGCCCAGGAAAACCCGGGAGGACGCTGCAACCTGCGCTTCGACGACACGAATCCCGGGAAGGAAGAGCTCGAGTTCGTCAAGTCGATCGAGGAAGACGTGCGCTGGCTTGGTTTCGATTGGGGCGAACGCATTTACTTCGCTTCGGACTACTTCGAGCAGCTCTATGCCTATGCGCTTCAGCCCATCGAGAAAGGCAAAGCCTATGTCGACTCGCTCTCTGCCGAGCAGATCCGCGCCTACCGAGGTACGCTGACCGAACCCGGCAAGAACAGTCCCCACCGCGAGCGTTCCGTCGAAGAAAATCTCGATCTCTTTCGAAGGATGCGAGCCGGCGAGTTCGAGGACGGTGCCCTCGTGCTGCGGGCGAAAATCGACATGGCCTCGCCCAATGTCGTCATGCGTGATCCGACCCTCTATCGCATTCGCCGTGCTCATCATCACCGCACGGGTGACGATTGGTGCATCTATCCGATGTACGACTTCACCCACTGCCTTTCAGACTCAATCGAAGGCATCACGCACTCGTTGTGCACCTTGGAGTTCGAAAATCACCGGCCACTCTACGATTGGGTGCTCGACGAGCTCGAGCTCGCCTGCCATCCGCAACAGATCGAGTTCGCACGACTCAATCTCGCCTTCACCGTGCTGAGCAAGCGCAAGCTGATGCGTCTCGTCTCCGAAGGCTATGTCGACGGCTGGGACGACCCCCGGATGCCGACGATTTCCGGGCTGCGACGACGAGGGTACACACCCGAATCGATCCGCAACTTCTGCGAGCTGATCGGCGTCGCCAAACGGGATTCCCTCGTTGAAATGACTCCGCTCGAGAATGCGCTGCGCGAACACCTCAACCGCGTCGCGCCACGCTACATGGGTGTTCTGCGCCCGCTCAAGGTCGTCATCGACAACTACCCCGAAGATCAAGTCGAGTACTTCGACGCGGTCAACAACCCGGAGGATCCGAGCGCGGGGACGCGTAAGGTGCCCTTTTCGAAGGTGCTCTACATCGAGCAGAACGACTTCCGCGAGGTCGTCCCGAACAAGAAGTACTTTCGCCTGGCGCCCGGCCGTGAGATCCGCCTGCGCTACGCCTACTTCATCACCTGCACTGGCATCGTCAAGGACGAAGCGGGTCAGATCATCGAGGTCCACTGCAGCTACGACCCGGCGTCCCGAGGGGGATCTTCGCCCGACGGCCGACGCGTGCGTGGCACCTCGCACTGGGTCAGCGCGGCCCATGCGATCGAAGCCGAGGTGCGCCTATACGATCGTCTCTTCACGCAGCCGAACCCGAACGAGGTCGGCGAGGACGGAGATTTCACGGAGCACCTCAATCCGAAGTCTCTCGAGATCCTGCGCGGATGCCGTCTCGAGCCCGCTACGCGCAATCTGACGCCGGGGACCCGCGTGCAGTTCGAGCGGCAAGGCTACTTCTGCGTGGATAGGGGCTCAAACTCTGAGCGTCCCGTATTTAACCGCACTGTTCCGTTGCGAGACTCCTGGGCCAAGATCGAACAGCAGCTCATGGGCTGACCCATCATGCGGGGTGATCTCCGCAAAGCTGGAGGTACGGGCGGGAATAACCCATGCGTCTAGAGCACTTAGCTTGTACCTTTTTCGGCCTGGACGAAGGGGACCAAACATGGAAGATCTCGCTAGTCAAGTGCGAAAGGAAGTCGGTGCACATCTGCGCCGCCTGAGGATGTCTTTGGGTTGGACGCTCGCGGAGGTCGCAGGAAAGGCTTCTCTCGATGGGATTCCCGTCTCCGCAAGCACGATCTCGCGGGTCGAGCGAGGGCTAACCGCCGTGCCGGCCGAAGCGCTTTCCGGCCTGTGCCGTTGTCTAGGCACCTCGCTGAGCTACGTCGAAGAGATCGTACGCACGGCCACGCTGCGCGAGCAGATGGACCTGACGGGGCGGGACGACCGACAGCTCCTCGCAGAAGCCGGACGTCTGGCGGCAAATGGAGAGGTTCGTAAAGCCCTCGCCCACCTCGACGCGGCGCACGATTGGATTCTGCTTCAAGAGCAGCTCTCTGAACGCGAGGAACGCCTGGCCGCGGTGCTCACATGGGAGTCCGCCTGCTACCGGCGTTTGCACTCGTTTACGATGGCACTCAACGCCGCGGGGCGCGTGCTCAACATGCCCAAGATCTCCATTGACGCCAAGCTGCATGCCGTCTCGATGCACGTCGAAGTGGGCTACATTACAGGCGACTTCTACCGCGCGGAGATTTTCG
>CAYSMT010000473.1:0-2893 GCA_964432135.1 uncultured Acidobacteriota bacterium | reverse complement strand
TAACGCAGCCACGGAGTTGCGGGAAGGCCCGCACCGTTGAGGGCTCACCTCACTTTTCTTGGTGGAGATGGCCGGGTTACGAGGCACCGTCGTTGTCATCGACGCGTGTCAGGTTTTGCACGAGCTGAAGCTTGAGCCAGGCCTTAGCGTGAGTCCAATCGGAGACGACGGTGCGTGGTGAGACCTTCAGGAGCTGAGCCGTCTCCTCATTAGACAAGCCGAGCAGGCACTTGTACTCGACGACCTCCGCCTGCCGCGGATCCAGGCGGGCCAGGCGTGTGAGCGCCTCGCTCAGAGCCATCGCGTCGATGACGTTGCCCGAGGATTCCGGAATCCATTCGCCGAGGGTTACCAAGCTCTGTCCACCGCCCCGTTTGAGGCCCTTGCGTCGGCGTGCCCAGTCGATGAGGAACTGACGCATGGCCAGGCGTGCAGCGCCGAAGAAATGCTCTTTGCTCTTCCACTCGATGGAGCGTTCGCCGAAGAGCTTGAGGTAGGACTCATTGACCAGGACGGTCGTCTGCATCAGCGGGTCTCGTTGATGCTCACGGGCCAGGGCCTGATGTGCCATGACGCGAAGCTCGCGGTGGATCATGTCAACGAGACGGTCGCGGGCTCGAAAGTCCCCTTGGCCAACGGCATCGAGTAGGCTTTCAAGCTCTTCGTGAGCTGGCTTCTGATCGTCCATGTTCGTCCTCTCATGCTGCCGCCCTGCGTGTCGGCTTTCGCGCAGGTCACGGTTTTCCTGCACCTATCTCGTGCGCGATTCGGGGCTATTTTGCGCAGCAGGTGGGCCAGTGTCTGGAGAGCTCTCACTTACTGCTACGAGGCGTTGGCGTCTTTGCAGCAGAGCCTGCGCTTCTCGTACGCGCCCGACTTCGCGTAGAAAGGCCTCGTACTTTGCGATGATCTCGATTAACTGAGAAGGGTCGTCGCCCGCGAGGGTCTCCTCGATCACCAGGGATTCGCGGAAGAAGGCATCTGCGGCTTCGTTGTCGTGCTGGCCCCAGCTGGCTCGTGCCAGACGCTCCGTGCAGGCTGCGAGGATCGGATGGTCGGCGCGCAGCGTGGCTCGCCAGATGCGTACAGCGTGACCGAGGTCTTCGCGAGCCTCTCCGAAGCGTTGCGCGTCGAGCAGGGCCTCGGCCCGGGAGTAGTATCCGAAGGCCAGCGAGGGATCATCGACGGCGACAAGTTGGCGCCGTAGTTCGAGCGCATCGCTCAGGGTTTCTATGGCTTCGTCCAGGTGTCCCTTACGACGTTCCATGTCGCCGATGCTCGTCAGAATGACGACGATTTGTTCCCGGTTCTTGGTGCTGCCGCCACCGGCGACGCGCTCGCGCATCGCCATCGCCTCCTCAAGCAACGCGATAGCGTCGTCGACCCGATCGATGCGCGCGTAGCAGTCAGCGAGATTCTTGAGCACCGAGGCTTCGAGGTCGCCGCCGGGATCGGCACGGGCCGCGATCGGCCGCGCGCGCTCGTACCAGCTTGCGGCTCTCTCGTAGTCATTGGCGAGGTTGTAGACATTGCCGAGTGCATTGAGTGCATCCACGGTTTCCCTGCTGGATGCCGCGTACTCTCGGCCAGCCAGCTCCACCGCACGCAGAAGCTGTTGCTCGGCATCGTCGTAGTAACCCAGGCGTCGATAAGCATCGCCGATGCGAACTCGCAGTCGAAACTCGATACGGGGGTGGACCTCTAGTTGGGCGAGAACATCCCGCGAGGCACGATCGAGCAGGTCGCGTGGGTCGATCGCCTTGCCTCGGGATTCGCGTGGTGCGGTTTCTCCTGCCATGGCGACGATGGATTCGGCGACCTTCCCAAGAAGATCCACCTCGCGGAGCAACTCGCGGCGCGTTTGGGCGGCATGCCACAAAGACACACCACCGAAGAGCCCCGCCGAGAGCAGCAACGCCGTCGCCCCAACCCCCCAGCGGTGCCGCTGCACGAACTTGCGTGTCGCGTAAAGCCGGCTCGGCCCCCGGGCTTGAACCGGCTCGTCGCCGAGCCAGCGGCGTAAATCCTCCGCGAGGTCCCGCGCCGAAGGGTAGCGCCAGTCTGGCTCGTCCCGCAGCGCCTTCATGACGATCTCATCCAGATCGGTGTTGATCACTCTCGCGCTGCCGCGCCCGGCCGGCGAGGTCGTTGGGTTCTCGCGAAGCTGGGCTCGCAATCGTTGGCTCGGCCGCAGGAGTTTTCCGAGAGTTGTCATATCTTCGCCGTCCTGCGGCGGTACGCCCGTGAGGAGTTCGTAGAGCATCACGCCGAGGGAGTAGACGTCGCTGCGCGTGTCGACCGGTAGGCCACGGCGTTGCTCGGGCGCCATGTAAGCGGGTGTGCCGAGGCGTTGGCCGAAGCGAGTACGCCCCGCTTCGTCGTTCGCGTCCGAGCTCACTGACTTCGCGATGCCGAAGTCGATGATCGTGGGCGCGGGTTGACCGTCCTGCTCACGCACGATGACATTGCTCGGCTTCAGGTCGCGGTGGATGATCCCACGGCGATGGGCGTGCTCGACGCCGCGGCAGACGTCAAGAAAGATAGCGAGGCTTTCAGCAACGCCTAACTTCGCTTCACGGCAGTAGGTCGTGAAGGGAAGACCCTCGACGAGTTCCATCGCAAGGTAAGGCCAGCCACTCGCGGTCGTGCCCGTCTCATAGACATGGGCGATGTTTGGGTGGTTCATCAGTGCAAGAACCTGCTGCTCGAACGCGAAGCGATGGCGCAGCTCTTCGGAACGGATGGCAAGCACCTTGAGCGCGATCTCGCGGTTGGGGTTGACTTGCCGGGCACGGTAGACGACACCCATGCCGCCCTCGCCGATCAGCTCGATGACCTGATAGGGGCCGATCTCTCGCGGGTGCTCGAGGAAGCCCGGATCATCCTTCAAAGC
>CAYSMT010000472.1:0-2899 GCA_964432135.1 uncultured Acidobacteriota bacterium | reverse complement strand
CGGGAGAAGCCATCGAGTATCAGCCAGAGATTTATGTGATTCCACAGAGCTGCCCAATTCCCCCCCTGGGCGAGCTGTCCCGCGAAAAGCGGGCCGATATAGAGCAAGAGCACCGCAACAAAGCCGACGATGGCGGCCACGATCTGATTGCGCACGAGCGCCGAGGCGCAGAGCGTAGCGGCGAGCAGGAAGGCCCCGGTGAGGATGAGCCCCGCGAGCCCCGCCGCCGCCGCGTACCAGTCGACCTCACCATAGCGTGCGAGCACGCTGAGGTAGAGAGCGAAGGGGCTGATGATCACGAGGAAGAAGGTCAGTGCGGCCGCGTACTTGCCTATCGTGACCTGTCCCTCGGTGACCGGTGCGGTCAGCAGGGTTTCGAGGGTGCCGGTCTGACGTTCTTCCGCGAATAGACGCATCGCGAGCACCGGCAACGCAACGAGCAAGGGTAGCCAGAAGAGCATCGAGCGGAAAAGATCTCGCTGGAGCTCGATAGCGGGGGCGGGATAGGCGCTATAGAGGTTGAGAATGAGCGAGAACGCGATGCCGGAGAAAAACCACAACGCCGTCAAGACAACCCACGCCAAGGGTTGCAGGAAGTAGGAGGCGAGTTCGCGTTCCGCAATGAGGATGATGGATCGCCAAGCCCGAATCATGATTCTTCCTCCAGTGAGCTTGGCTCTGCGGAGCCGTCACCGACGGTCAGCTCGCGGAAGATCTCCTCGAGGCTCAGCTGGCGGCGGGTGAGCTCTCTGAGCACAATGCCCTGCGTTGTGGCGCGCCGAAAGAGTTCCTCGCGCGGATCGGACTCCGCTTCGATCGTCAGGCGTAGCCAGCCATCATCGAGAGTCTCGCGAGCCTGGATCTCGCCGATGCCGTCGAGCAAAGCCTCGATCTGTCCTGGTTCGGGCGCGAGTTCGATGGTGACATCCGCCCCAGTGCCCAGCCGCCGGCGGAGGCCCTCGGTCGAGTCTTGCGCGATGAGCCGTCCCGAGCGAAAGATGGCGACCCTGTCGCAGACCTGCTCGATTTCGCTCAGCACGTGGGAACACAACAAAACGGTGTGCGAGCCCCTAAGCTCGCGGATCAACTCGCGCACCTCGACAACTTGGTTGGGATCGAGTCCCGCCGTTGGTTCATCGAGTACGAGTATCGGGGGGTCGGCTACGAGCGCATCAGCAAGGCCGACGCGCTGGCGATAGCCCTTCGAAAGGGTGCCCACGGTTTGGCGCAGAATTTCTGTCACGCCACAACGCAACGCGACATTGGCAACGCGTCCGCCGCGTTCGCTACGGGGGACGCCCTTGATCCCGGCTCGGAAACGTAGGTACTCCGCGACGCGCATTTCCGGGTAGAGCGGTACGTTCTCGGGCAAGTAGCCGATGCGTTCTCTCGTTTTTAGGGAATCGCGTTCCACGTCGATACCATCGATCCGGGCATGGCCGCTGTCCGCGGCGAGGTAGCCGCAGAGAATACGCATCGTTGTCGTCTTTCCGGCGCCATTGGGCCCGAGTACGCCCATGATTTCTCCGGCCTGTGCGGAGAAGGTGACTTCGCGCACGGCCGCGACTCCGGCGAAGGACTTGCTCAGCGCTTCGATCTCAATCATTGGCTCCCCTACAGATCCTTGAAGGGATCGTCGAATAGCTCCTCCTGCGGCCGGGCGGGGAGAGGGTTCGCGGGCGGCCGGTAGAGGAAAGGTGGAATATTTTCTTCGGCGTGGGCGCCGAAAAACTTGTAATCTTTATATATCACGATCGTTTTACTTTCAGTGACGCGCAGATCGCGGTGGAGCAATCTGAAGGTGCGAAGCTCGACGCGAGAGGGATAGAGGAAGCCCTCGTGCTCGAAGTCGAAGTCGATCGTAAGCTCGAGACCGATCGGCGGTGTCGCCGTCGAGAAGCCCATGATGCGAAAAGCCGTCAGGTAGTGTTCGAGCTCTTTTTTCAGGCGTTCATCTTGGTAGTTGGGGTGGGCGACGATGCGGATGATATTGCCGCTGCGGTACTCGATATCCATCGTGCCCGACCACTCGTTGATGCGCTCGTGTTGGAAGACGGGTGCGGAGGAGGTCCATGACAATGGGATTGCCAGTCGCCAGGGCGTCGTGTGCCATTGGCCCACCTGGAAGCGCAGAGTCGAGCGCATCGCATCAGCGAAGATGCGGTAGAAGAGGTAGGGTTCAGGGAAGGGAATGTTGACCTTGAGCCCTGTGGTAACGCTCGATCCGGGCATCGTGCGCAGGGCGCTCAGACCGGAAGGGGAGAGGGGGTCCTCGACGAGCAGGTAGTCGTACTCGCGCCGACGTTCCTTGTTCGCATGTCCATCGCTGTAGGCGGTCGTGCGGATCGTTTCGCGGCAGGAAAAGCCGAGCGCGCGGCTCTCGTACCCTGCAGCTTTCACGCGAAGCACCTCGGCGATCTCGCCCGGCAGTGTGCTCCAAACAACGCGGCTTGTGGGAGGAGGCTCGAGCCAGGCGAACTCCTCGGGGAGTTTCTTTTTCTCGCGGCCGTCCTCTAATGCAAGGGCGAGGGCGAAGCTGCTGCAAGCTCCGGCGAGCAGCGCGATCGCGAAGAGAAGGCTTCTCATGCTCTCGCACCTTCGCGCGCGGCACGGATGAAGCTGTGGGCTCGGGAGCGCGCGTGAATTTCGCGGCAAAGGGCTGTTCCGTTCTCACCGAGCCAGCCGCTGACGAGTTGTGTTTCACGGAGCTGATGGGTGCGCGAGACCGTCGTATTGTCCGTACAAATGGCGATGGGAACGTCGTGCTCGAGCAGCTTCAGTAGTGGGTGAGGGCGGTCCGCGGGCACCGCACCGGTCTGGGTGTTGCTCGTCGGGCAGCACTCGACGAGGGTCTGGTCCATGGCAAGCAGCTATCTCTGTGTATGGGAGTTTGGATGTT
>CAYSMT010000471.1:0-2903 GCA_964432135.1 uncultured Acidobacteriota bacterium | reverse complement strand
CCTACCGTTACAAGACCGCGCTCGCGGCCTGAAACCCAGGACAATCGGCGTGCCATGTCAGGAGCTGGACGCGAGAAGCGCGAAAAGCGCACCGTTAAGGGCTCACCTCACAAGAAAAGGGGCCCACGACGCCGAGAATGCGCACTTGTTCCGTACGCAGGTCGCTAGTACTGGAACTCGCTGACGAGCTCTTGCAGCTCGCCCGCCATAGCCGACATAGAGCCCGCCGAAGCATTGGTTTCCTTGGCACCGGAAGCTGCGGCCTCGGCGTCCTTCGCCACGCTCGCGATGCTCGCAGCGATCTCGCCAATCCCCGCAGCAGCTTCGGCGACATTCCTCGTGATCTCCTCAGAGGTCACGGCCTGCTCCTCTACTGTGCTAGCGATGGTCGCCTGAATCTCGTCGATCTTCTGGATGATCTCGCTGATCTTGCCGATGGCTTGCACGGTGCCCTCGGTGTGTTGCTGGATGCCGGAGATCTTGTGCCGAATCTCCTCCGTCGCCTTGGAAGTGTCGTTTGCCAGGGCCTTGACCTCATTGGCCACGACACCAAAGCCCTTCCCGGCCTCGCCGGCCCGGGCCGCCTCGATGGTCGCATTAAGAGCCAGTAGGTTGGTTTGCTCAGCGATAGCGTCGATCACCTTGATGACCTGGCCGATTTCCGCGCTCTGCTCGCCGAGCAGGTTCACGGTCTCACTCGTTCCCTCGGCCAGCCGAACCGCCTCCGCCGCCACCTGAGAGGCCTCGCTCGTTGCTCGCGCCACCTCACGAATCGTGACCGCCATTTCTTCGGTTCCGGTCGCAACGGTGCTCACGTTGATGCTGACCTGGTCTGCCGCCGCCGATACTTCAGCCGACCGCTGGGAGGTCGAGTTTGCTGTCTCGCTCATCGTTGCGCTGACGACATTCACCTCTTCCGAGGCGGCGGCGAGGCGCTGAGCCGTGGCACCAATGCTCTCGACACTTCTTCTCAAATCGGCGAGGAACTTGCTGAAGCCCTCGCCCATCTGCCCGATCGCATCGCTCCCAGCTACCGTGACTTCGTGGGTCAGATCGCCCTTCGCCGCGGCATCCACAGCCTCGAGAATCGCGTTGACCTTGTCCTGCAGCTCTTGCGCGGCGAGACGCTCCTTTTCGGCGTGTTCGCGCTCGATCTTCGTCCGGTCTTCTGCGGCCTGCATCTCCTGCTGAGCTCGCTCTTGCTCAAGCCGCACCTTCTCTTCGGCAGCCTCCCGGTCGCGACGCGCCTGCTCGCGCTGCATGCGTTCTTGCTCGGCGGCCTGCGCCTTTTCCCGTTTCGCCGCTTCGAGAACGTGCGCGCGCTCTTCGGCGGCTTCGCGCGCCGCGCGGCGCAGCGCATGGGCCATCTCGTTGTGCGCATGAGCCAGTTCATCTTGCTCGGACTGAGCGTCGAAGCGCACCTCGAGATCACCCCCAGCGATCTGTTTGAGCTTTATCGCAACCTGCTGCAACGTGTCGAGGAACACGTTGAAGGCCACGCAGAGTCGACCGGTCTCGTCGCGACTGGTCACAGGAACAGCTTCTTGGCTGATAACGCCTAAAGAGAGCCGCTCGACACGCTCGGAGACGAGCGCCAGTGGTCGCGTGATCCCGCGCACAACCGTTAAGGTCGCTCCACCGCCAATGAGCAGGAGAATCACCAGGATAACCAGCTCCGCACGAATCATCCGGTAGACCTTAGCCTCGCTATGGCCTGCGATGCTTTGTACAGCAGCGTTCATGGCCTTGAGCAGCTCTTCGTTGTGTTCGTAGATATAGGATACCGCGCGGTGCCCCGCGTCCGAACCTTCGAGAACGCCTTTGGCGGCCCTCTCAAAAGGCTTCCATTCGGCTTGGAACTCGATGATCTTCCGGCGCACCCCTGGATCGCGCGAAGCGCGAACACCGAGCTTGCTATCCCCGTTGAGCAAACCCAGAAGAATCCGATCCTGCAGCGCGAGGTAGGTCAGGCCCTCCTCTCGAGAAGGGGCGTCCCCGAGCATCCCAAAGAGCAGCACAGCCTTGGACACCCGCTGCGTAATGGCCCGCAGACGTCCAGCAACGGAAACCGTACCCGCGTCAGATTTCCGGCTCAGCTCCTTGACCAGGCGATTGGCATGGTTGAAGAGGGTGACGTTGTTTTCCGACACATAGTGCAAATCGGCAATGATTCGCGGCCATGATTCTTTGATCGTGTCGATCTGCTTGGAAAAGGGCCGCCACATCTCGCGAACCTTCGCCAGAAGGCGCTTCGTCTCGGCATCATGCTGGGCCTGCAAGCCCAGCTCGTCGCTTCCGCTTTCTAGCCCTGTTAGAACTTCATCGAAGCGCTTTTGAATCTGATCGATCTGTTCGAGCTTCGCGTGACCGCTACGCACCTCCATGACAGTCTTCGACAGTTTCTGCGTCAACATGCGTTGCGCGCCCGCAAGATTAATCGTCCCGCCGTCGCGCCGCTGAGAGGACAGCGTGACAGCGGTGTAGCTCGTTACCAGCACCAAGGAGAGCAGCAGGCCGCCGGTCAGAAGCCAGAGCTTGGCCGGAATGTTGAGCCGTCCGGGACGAAACTGTGTACGCTCGCTTTTCGTCTCGGCGCCGGAAGCAACCTCACACTCCCTCTCGACACGAGGAGCGACCTTTGACCTGTCTGGCATGATGCGATCTCCTCCGACACCCGTCGAAGCCATCTTCGACCCTCTGCTCACTCCAACGGTTCCGCCACACCTGTCGGCGAGACCGAAGCTGGCAAATCACCACTTCCAGAGACCTCCTGGCGAAGATGGGTTCCTGATAAACGGTGGTCAAGTCGGCGAACTGAGGGGTTCACCGCCTTCTCCGGGCAAAATCCGTGAGGTGAGCCCTCAACGGTGCGGGCCTTCCCGCAACCCCGTGGCGACCTTAGG
>CAYSMT010000470.1:0-2926 GCA_964432135.1 uncultured Acidobacteriota bacterium | reverse complement strand
GTGCGAGAGGGCGCGTTTGCGGAAGATCGGTCCGTCGTACGAGCAAACCGGCGGGCACACCGAAGAGCAGGGCAAATACCGTGGTCAAGGCAGCCAGCGTCAAGCTGTTGCCCAGCAGTCGCCAAGTACGCGGCGAGCTAAGCAAGCCCCGGTACGCTTCGACACCGAGCTGCCCGCCTGGCATGAGACTCTTGCCGATCATCATGGCCACGGGGAGCAGACCCGCGATGACGAGGAGGAGCACAGCCGAGGTGAGGACCAGCCTTCTCACGATGGCGGCTTGGGGCGACCGGAACAGCGCGATACGCGGCCCACGCAAAACCCCGGGAAGAAACAGAGCACTAGCTGACGCACGGGATGGCCCGGACCGTGAGGATGAACGGGGCGCGCCGCCATCTCGGGCGCTGGTCGAGCGGGATCAGAACCCGACCCATGCTTTCAGCTCGGGCTGAATCGCCACCATCTTCTTTGCCACTGCGGCGTAGGAAACCTCCATCAGCCGCAAACTCTCCAATCGAGGCAGATCTTCAGGCGCGTGCACCCCCGGATGAAGCGGGATCTGGGCGCAGTCGGCCTCCGCCAATTGCTGCTCGGTCTCCGGCGCAAGCAGAAAGTCCGCCAGGCGCCGCGCCGCGCCGGGATGCGGCCCGTTGCGAACTAGGACGACGACGTTTGGGACGACGAAGCAACCCAATCCGCCCTCCTCCTGGTCAGGTACGATCATGCGGACCGGATCGCCGCGACGCCGGCGATTGATGGCATCGTCGCTGTCAACCAGCGAGACAGCCGCTTGGCCCGCGGCCACCTGATCCGCACTCTCACCATTCGAGGCGCTCAACCGAAGCTGATTCGCCATGAGCCGCCCGAGAAACTCCCGCGCACGCTCATCCCCCCGCTGGACGAAGAGCGCCGCGATGTGGGAGGTTGTCGTGCCGAAAAGAGGGTTGGCGAGCACGACCCTGTCTCTCCAGGCTGGCTCCGCCAAATCGAGCACCGAGCGAGGCGGCGATGTCTGCGCATCATTGACGACGAGCACGCGCAAGCGAGCGGAGAAGCCGGTCCAATAGCCTTCCGGATCGCGGAAGAGAGGTGGAATGCCCTCGGCAGAAGGCGAAGCGTAGGCCTCAGCCACACCCCGTTGCTTGAGAAGCTCAGCACGAATCGGCTCGTTGGCCCAATAGAGATCAGCCTGAGGGTTGTCCTTTTCCGCGAGCAACCGGTTCATGACCCCGGTACTCTTGGTCTCCTCCGTGTCGTAAACAGCCCGAACACGAATACCGGTCTCGCGCTCGAAGCGCTCGAGAACCGGCTGGGAGAAGACCTGATCCTCGGAAACGTAGACGACGACCTCCGGAGCCGACGCCGCGGGTGCGACGCCCGGCTTCTGACACGCGGCCGAGGCGAGCACGATGAGCACGGGCAAGGCGACGAAGCGACTCATGAGGACCTCCTGAGGTCATTATTGGGAATGACGAAGCGAGGACACGATAACCCCGGGCCCAGGATGGTTCCATCGCGTCGACCACGCCGCCACACGGGAGTCTTGTATGCTTTTGGCCCGGCCAGCCACGACCACCGTTGACCCCATTGCGCAAGCGGCATTCCAGGAGGCAGAGCCATCACGCGAGAAGAGACCAGCGAGAATCCGACGGGCCGGCGATTACTCGTGCTGTCGATGACGGCGCTAGGGGTTGTTTACGGGGACATAGGGACGAGCCCCCTCTACGCGATCCGGGAGTGCTTCTTCGGCACCTACGGCATCGAGGCTTCACAAAAAAACATCTTGGGTGTGCTCTCTCTGATGGTCTGGTCTCTCGTCCTTGTCGTCTGCTTAAAGTACTTGACCTTCATCCTGCGCGCGGACAATCGCGGTGAAGGAGGCGTGATTGCCCTCATGGCGCTCGTACATCCGGAGCGGCGAACGAGAAGCGCCGCACGTTGGTTCCTCGTCGGCCTGGGACTGTTCGGCGCCTCGCTCCTGTACGGCGACGGCATGATCACCCCGGCGATCTCCGTGATGAGCGCCGTTGAGGGCCTGAAGGTCGCCACCTCCACCTTCGAGCCCTATGTCCTGCCGACAACCATCGTGATCTTGGTCGGATTGTTCCTTTTTCAACACAGGGGCACCGCGGGAGTCGGCGCCGTGTTTGGTCCCATCGCGCTGCTCTGGCTCGTGGTGATCGCCCTTCTCGGTCTGCGGGGCATCGCGGGACACCCAGAGATCCTCACTTCACTCAGCCCACTTCACGGCGTGAGCTTCTTCCTGCGCAACCGATGGCAAGGCTACTTCGTACTCGGCGCCGTCTTCCTCGTCGTGACCGGAACGGAAGCGCTCTATGCCGATATGGGGCACTTCGGGCGGCGTCCAGTACGCTTGAGCTGGTATCTCCTCGTGTTTCCAGCGCTGCTGTTGAACTATTTCGGCCAGGGCGCTCTACTGCTCGCAGATCCTTCCGCGGCGAGCCACCCCTTCTATGCCCTGGCGCCCCCTTGGGCCCTTTATCCTCTCGTCATCCTCGCCACGGCGGCGACGATCATTGCTTCTCAGGCGGTCATCTCCGGGGCGTTTTCCTTGACCCGCCAGGCGATCCAGCTCGGCTACTTCCCGCGCCTCCAGATCAAGCACACCTCCGACGAAAAGATAGGGCAGATCTACATCCCGCAAATCAACGCACTGCTGATGGTGGCCACCATAGGACTCGTGCTCGGCTTTCGCTCTACAAGCAAGTTAGCCGCAGCCTACGGCGTTGCCGTGACAACGACGATGATCATCGCCACGATCCTCTTCTACGTCGTCGCAAGGGAGAGGTTCGGTTGGAGCCGCCTAACGGCCGGTGTGCCCGTCGCGCTCTTTCTCATCGTCGACCTGTCTTTCTAGGGAGCCAATATCGGCAAGATCGAACATGGCGCTTGGTTTCCGATCGTA
>CAYSMT010000469.1:0-2927 GCA_964432135.1 uncultured Acidobacteriota bacterium | reverse complement strand
GAGGCCGGACGGTGCGCGAGACGACGACCGAGACGCGCGATGACCCGCGCGCGCCAGCCCGCCTCGAGTGCGACCCTGGCGTGGGGAGCGAACAGGTCGCGGGCGCGCTGCAACCCCGCCCCGAGAGCCACCTCCCCGCCAACCTCCCGTGCCCGCAAACGCAGCGTCTCGCGTCGCAGAGCTCCGCTGGCGATGAGACGATGCAGATCGAGCCACCAGACCCATCGCCCCGCCGCTCCGTGAAAGGCCACCGCATGCAGGGCCAAGTAGATGAGCAAATCGTGCCCTTCCATGCGCAGCAGGCCTTCTCCCTCGGGAAAGGTCTCGGCACGCGCGAAGAGCGAGGGCAGCTTCCAGCGGACACGGCCCGGCGTCCCGAGCCCCCAGTGCAAGTCGACCTGCACGCCTTCACGGGCCTTCGAACGATAAGTTGACGCGAACCAGTGCCGGCGAGCCACCAAGGGCTCCGGATGATCGCTGCGCAAGCCAAGCCCGAGCAACAGCGCCTGAGCACGATCAAGCTGCTCAGGCCGGACGAGCAGATCGAGATCGTTGCTCGCTCGCTCCCCACGGTGGTAGATCCTCGTCGCCAAATCGCCACCCTTGAGCACGAGCAAAGCTACTCCCTGAGCTGCCGCGGCAGCACCGATCTCCTGCAGCGCCTGCCCCATCACGAGTTGGTCCCCGAGATTGCGCCGCCAAGCAGCGACGAGGTGCTGCGTCCAGGCCGGTGCCGGATCCTCGAGAGAAGCGAGACGTGATCCAGCGACAGCCTCGAGGCGATGTAGACGCGCGAGATAGAGCACCCGCGCCCCATCGAGGCTTCCGTAGGACGGCCAGCTCGCGGCGGGAACCGCGCTGCATACGGCACGCAACCACCGCGCAGACGCGTCCTTCACCTCGCCTCGACCTCTCTCGCGAGCCAACACCTCGCTCCTCCCGAGAAAGGGTCGCGCCGCGGGCCCTTTCCTCCATAGCTTAGCGTGGGTGCCCGGCCTTGTCCGCGGGCAACGCAAAGCCCCGGACTCGCGTTCAACGCGACGCATTTCGTCAAACGCCGCAGACTTGTCTTTGGACGGCTTGAGGCCCAAGACTCTCCCGCAGGAGGCTCCATGCGCCCGCGCCACATCCTTGCCCTTCTCGCACTCACAGCGACGGTGCTCGGCGGCCCCGCCTTGCGGGCCGACACGATTGACTGGGACTTCCTCTCCCAGATCGCCCCCTCCGACCGCGAGCTCATCGCGCACCACCTCACGACAGCCCGCGAGCTGGCTCGCAGCGCCCTCGAGCTGGCTCACCACTTCCCCTCCCCACTCCTCGAACTCGAGGTCCGACGCGACCTGACGCGCCTGCGTTGGCGCATCGCCGATGGTCTCGCCGGCGTCCGCTGGACGGATGCGCTGGTCTGCCCGGAGGATCGCGCCGTGCTCGAGAAGGTCGAAGGGGTCATGGCGCTTCGCTCGGCACGATCGGAGTGGATCCGGATGCGCATCGATGGCGACCGTCTGGTGAGGGATCAGCGTTGGGAGGGACGCGCATTCCTGCTGCGCCCAGATGGAGGGATCGTTCGCCTGATGGTCATCTCCCCCTAAACCCGCAACAACCCGCTGCCTTTCGCATGACGAGAGGCGGGCCTTGCGGGGAACAACCAGGCCTCGACGCCTAAGGATCTGCTACAAACGCACCGACGGCCTCCCAGGTGTAGGGATCCGTGGCCGTAAGCGTCCGCAGATAGAACTCGACATCATCCTCGGGAAACTCCGCGCGCAACACCTTCACGGCCTCACCGATACGTTCTTCACTGATCTCGTCGACCTGAACCTCTTCCTTGATGACGCCGTCATCGTGGTCGATGCCCACACCGTCGAGAAAGCGCCCGAGCATCGCCCGAGCGTGGACGAGATGGTAGGACATCAGCAGCTGCATCGCGGTCTCCTCCGGCAACCCGCCTTCGGCCAGCAGTGCTGCGCGGCGGACCCGTGGCAACTTCTGCAGGTAACTGGCGCGCAAACCTCGCGCCGTCATCCACGGTGCGAGAGCCTGCAAGCGCTCTGCAGCCGAGCTACGCGCGTCTTCCCATAGAGCGAGCGCGACCTTGCTGCGGGCCTCGCGATCGAGCCCTTTCCAGATCTGACGAGCCGTCCAAATGCCCACCTTCGAATCCTCCTCAGTCCTCTCGCGATGCCACCTGAAGGCTCGCTGGGGGGTCGGTACGAACCTCACCGAACGGTTCCGGTGCGACACGGCGACGCCACGGTAGGATGAAGCCGCACAGGGGACAAGCACGCGGGCCTCGCTTTCCCGTGATACGCTGCGCCGCAGTGAAAATACGCCGCCACAATCCGACAAAGGAGTTCTCCAGATGACCAGCCTGCGCCAACTCCTCATCCTGACCGTCCTCGTCCTGCTGGCGCCAGCGTCGGCCTTCAGCGAGGACCGCGCCGGCCTGACGGAAAGTGCGTCGGGTAAGAGCTTTTCGCTCACGCGGCCGAGCCCTGCCGGAGAGCGCACGCTCTCTCTGACCGGTGTCGGCATCCGCAGGAAGCTGATCTTCAAGGTCTATGCCTTCGCGTTTTACGTCGACGCCGAAGCCCTTGGGCCAGCGCTCAAGAAATGGTCGGGACGCCATGCCGAGAAGCTGCGTGCCGACAAGAGCTTCTACGACGCCCTCATTGCGGCCCCTGCCGAGAAGCTCGCTGTGATGAGCTTTCTGCGTAAGGTGAAGGGCGCCTCGATGCGCGAAGCCCTCGCCGACTCTTTGGAGCAGGTGCCGGTGAGCGATCCAGGACGTGGAGCCTTTCTCGCCCTGTGGGACGAGGTCATCGCCGACGGCGAGGAGGTCAGCATCGGCTTTGGCCCAGGCGGTGAGGTGCGGGTCTACCGCGACGGGAAGCTACACGGTGAGCTCACGTCGGCGGCCGTGGCCA
>CAYSMT010000468.1:0-2927 GCA_964432135.1 uncultured Acidobacteriota bacterium | reverse complement strand
GCGTTTGACGGCCATCGATCCGAGTGGGGACGCGGTGGCGTCGAGTCGTTTCGTGGGTGCGGGGCGATGCGCCGGTTGCCATGCGGAGATCGTCGGCGAGTGGGCCCAGACGCGGCACGCCCACGCGATGCAGACCCTCGAGCGCCGGCCCGGTGGCTTCAAGCCGACCTGCATACCCTGCCATGTCACCGGTTATGGCGAGGTGGGTGGTTACGTCGATCTCAAGCTCACGCCACATCTGGCGGGGGTCGGCTGCGAAGCTTGCCACGGCCCTGGTGCAGGGCACGTTGCCGATCCGCAGCGCGTCTACGGTGCGATTACTCTGTCGAACTGTACGGGATGCCACACGAGTGCGCTTGATCCTGAGTTCAACTACTACGAGGATCGCCAAGCCGTCGCTCACGGTACGCGCTGAGGGCGACTCCGCGTTGACGAGAAGAGTTCCGCCGGTCGTTGCGTGGGAATGATCTCCTGCAGGGAAAAAAGACCGACCCGCCGGGGGGAGCCGGCGGGTCGGGTGCAACTGGGAGGAGGTCGGTTTAGGAGGGGGAGGGTCTCCTCCCGGATGGGCTGGGGGTACAGCCCAAGGGCACTGGAGGTCAGGTCAAGGAGAAGTTGAGCTGTTGCCGCAAGGAGCCCAAGCGGTCTCGTAGCTTCAACTTAGCCTCTTTTTCAAGCTGACGGACTCTTTCGCGAGAAAGTCCGAGAATCTTGCCGATTTCTTCGAGAGTCATCTCATCGTTGCCCATGACGCCGAAGCGCTTGAGCAGGATCAGTCGCTCACGCTCAGGCAGCTCCTCGAGCGCCTGGCGCGTAATCTGGACGAGCTCTTTCTTGTAGACATTGTCCTCGGGGCGGGCCGTGCCCGGATCTTCCATGAGCTGCGACAGGCGGGTCTCGCCGTCGTGGTCCACGAAGTCGTCGAGGGATTTTTCTTTCAGGAGCCAGGGGATCCACATCGTCATTATCCTCGCCGGGGAGAACTCGTCCCACCCGTTGTTTAGCAACCCTCGTGCCAGGCCTTAGCTTCGGAACCCCTTGATAAATAGGGGCTTACTCTACTAGCGGTGCGCCATATTGGCGCAGGGTGCCCGCCTGGCACGGCACGACACCTGAGACGGAGCATTTCGGCCTCGCTTCTCCCTATTCTCCGAACTGAGGGCTCTCCTGCCAGGCGCGCCACTGAGACGTAGCCCGGGTTTTTCGCGTGAGCACCGTTTCCTCGATTTGGGGGAAGCGAAGGAAATGTCGCGTCCTCGCTCGTGCGCCGTCTCGGGGGGTGGGCGACAGGCTCGCCCACCCTCGGGATCGGCGGACTCTAACACAATCGGGCCTTCAGGTGGGGTCCCTCTTTTCATCACCAAAGCAAGGGCCCCAAAATGGGGAAAATAGAAAGGTGCCGATGGGGAGTGAGTCACGGCCCGGGCGTGGGGCGACGCCCGCGTCCTGCGTGGGGCATAATTCCGCGCGGAGGACAAGGGACGTGAAGCGGATCCAAGTGTTGCCTCAGGCGGTCGCGGATCGCATCGCGGCGGGCGAGGTCATCGAACGGCCGGCAGCCGTGCTGCGCGAGCTGCTCGACAACGCGATCGATGCAGGAGCGACGCGCATTGATGTCGAGCTTGGCGAGGGTGGCAAAGAGCTGGTCAGCGTCGCGGACGACGGGCACGGGCTTGATCGGGACGATGCCGTGCTCGCCTTCGAGCGCCATGCCACGAGCAAGATCCGTTGTGGAGAAGACCTTGAGCACATCGGCACGCTCGGTTTTCGGGGGGAGGCGCTGGCGGCCATCGCCGCTGTTTCGGAGGTCGAGCTGCTCAGCCGTCATGTCGACCAAGAGATGGGGACCCGGGTGTGCCTTCGACAGGGACGCCTTACGAGCGTCGAGCCTTGTTCTCGGGCTCGGGGGACGACCCTTGACGTTCGTAGGCTTTTCGCGAGCATTCCCGCGCGGCGCAAGTTTCTCAAGTCTCCTGGGACCGAACTCGAGCATGCTCAGCGCGTTCTTCTCCGGGTGGCGCTGGCCCACGCAGAAGTCGGCTTGCGCGCCCGACAGGGGGGCAAGACCTTGTTGGCCTTCGCGCCCTCCAAGAGGGAGGAGCGGGTGCGGGCGTTGCTCACACCACGGGGGGGCAAGGCCCTCCTGCGGGTTGAGCGTGATGCCGGGGAGCTAAGCCTGCGGGCCTTTATCGGTCGGGCCGACGAGCATCGCTACCGTCGTGATGCCATCCATCTCTTCGTCAACCAGCGGCCGGTGAGAGACCCGCTCCTCATGCGTGCCGTGACGGATGCCTACCGCAACCGGATCCCGCCCGGTCGCTTCCCGATCGTGGCCCTGTTCATCGAGATGCCCAACGAGGAGGTCGATGTCAACGTCCATCCCGCGAAGAGCGAGGTGCGTTTTCACCGACCTCAAGACCTCCGCGCGCTCGTGCTTGGCGGCCTTGGAGAGGTTCTCGGTACGCGCGAAGCGATACCGAGCTTTCACTTCACGACAGGAGCGATGCCCGCCCCTCGGTTGGCCTCCGAACCTTCATCGCCAGAGGTCCGTGATACGGTTCAGGCGGTTTTTCCGTTGGCGGGGAGCACGGGTTCTGCCGCCGCGCCGGAAGCCGGGGAAGCCACGCCAGCGGACGCAGCGAGGGGTCCAGTTGCGCTCGCGCAGTTTCGCAACACCTTCATCCTGGCGGAGGACGCCGAGGGGCTTCTGATCGTAGATCAGCACGTCGCCCACGAGCGGATGAATTACGAGGCTTTGCGCGCCGAGGCAGAAGGTGGGGGGATTGCCCGCCAGACGCTGGCGTTTCCACGCTCTTTGGAGGCGGGTCCACGTCAGGTCGAGCTGGCACGGGAACACGAGGCGACGCTGCGAAGCCTAGGCTTTGGTGTCGAGGTCTTCGGTGAACAGGCGTTGATGTTGCGTGAGC
>CAYSMT010000467.1:0-2933 GCA_964432135.1 uncultured Acidobacteriota bacterium | reverse complement strand
AGGGCAGCGATGTGGATCCACCTCGAAGACTTTGGAGATCAAGCGTGCCCAATCAACACGGGGACGATTCGTGTCTTCACGCCGTCCCGGGTCCGGATGTCCGTGCGCTTCCAGAACACGCGGTCTGTCTGTGGGCTCCGGCGGATTTCGCGGAGGATCTCGCATAGGTCCTCGTTGATCGGCACGGTCCGGAGCTTCGAGCCCTTCCCCCGCACCCGGATCACCCGACGCTCAAGATCTACGTGGTCCGACCAGGTCAGGCTCAGGAGCTCGGCCTTTCGGAGTCCGGTGTTAACCGCGACCCGGATCACTCCCGCAAGCCACGGGGCGCACTTCTCGAGCAGGGCTTGGTATTCCTCCGCGTACAAGAACCGATCCTTCTTCACCGGCGGCCGTTCCTTCTTTACCCGAGTCGCGACGTTCTCCGTCAGTAGGCCCCACTCCACGGCGCGTGTGAGCATCGTCCGCAGTGTCGTCAGGTCGTGGTTGGCTGTGGTGATCGAGGACTCGGCGATGCGTTGCGTGTACCACCGCTGGAGCCCGCCCAGTTCGAGCTGAGTGATAGGCCGGCTCCCGAGCTTCTTCGAGATCGCCTTGATTCGCTTCTGATAGAACGTCCGGCTCGGTTTCTCGCCGACCCAATCTTCGAGGAACCGGGCCGCGAACTCCTCGACTGTAGGGATCTTCTGTTTTCTCGCCGCACGCTCCTGGCGGCGCTTCTCCCGCGGTGGCTGCCAGCTAATTCCTGTTACTCTGCAGGTATCGATCTCCCTGTTGAGTCGATCGCGTAGGGTCCGGGCCTGGCGTTCAGTACGCCCACCGCGGCAGAGGTAGGAGCGGCCGTTGTCATAGACTCGGCAGTAGTAAATGGTCTCGCCGGCCTTGGTGGTCTTGGAGTAGATGCTGTGCCCGAGGGGGGTGAGGTGTGTCATCACTCTGCTCGCTTGGCATAAACAGAATGGCCGTTCATCTGAAACGACAGGAACGCTGTTTCCATGGCGGGGTTCCATGTGGTGTAGATCTTGAATGGGCTCTCTTGGCCCGGAAGAAGCGTTGTCAGTTGCAGGTAGGTCCAGTCAGACGTAATGAAGCCGCCATTGGCTGTTTTGAATGTAACGACCGCCTGCACCCGAACCAGCGCCCGATCAGTATTGTTTCGTACTACACCCTCCGAGATTGCAAAGTCATATTCTTTCTGCCAATGCCAATCGACAATAATGAGATCTGGTTTGGGCGGCGGAGGAGGAGTCGCTGGTTTATGGGACCGCAAGAGGCTGGAGTGGATCCATCCTGTTAAGGGCTTAGAGGTTTTGGTCTGTACCTTGGCCCATTTGTTCTCACGGGACAAAATGACGACTCTGGTCCATTCCGCAAGGGTCGTGAGGATGGTATCGTTTTTCGACGGGCCACTCCTGATCCTCGATCCCGCCTTGGCGTACATTGACACAAGTTTTGGCTTGCTCTGCCGTGTGGTCTTCTTGGGTTCTTGGTCGTTCGTTGTTATTGAGCCCAGAAAAACCAAGAATGCGACGGCGACGATGCCCAGCAGCACGCTGATCACGCATCCTTTGCCGCATCCCCCTCGCTTGGTTCGCTGACTGGGATTCGCCGGCGGGGGTGGCGACGAGAGTCCTTGGCGAGCTGCATCAAAATAGCGGCGTTGATCAGGAGTCAGGCTCTCGTATGCTCGCGCTTGTTCTCCGACCGACATCGCTTCGTATTGCCGCACGTATTCTTGCCATTTTGCTGCTTCGGTGACCAGAGATTCCCGACAATGCGGGCATTTCACTGCTTCCTCTTGAATCAACTCGGCGCAATAAGGGCACTTTTTCATTCCCCTCCCCACTTGCGGCGCCATTACCGCATTTTCACGACTGTTCGGATTGCCGTGTCTGTTTCATTTCGGTACAGTCACCATCACCCCGAGCCCGCAGGGAGGCGGGTGACCCGGGCGATCAAGGGCCGCCCGGGACCAGCGCCAATGCCAGGGGGGCGTGGTGCTGAGGTGGCGGATCCCGTCTCGGTTCCCCATGTCTGGAGTTACTTCCCGTTCTTCTTCGCATCCTTCACTTGCTTGGCGGTCTGCTTTCTGCTTCGGTTGCCCGGAGGGCAATGTCCCGCTCGCTGTTGATTTTCGCGTTGGCGAGCGGTTCCTCTGAATTGCATTCTACATCAGGCGATGCTCCTGTCAGCGCTTGAATTGCCCGTTCCGATCCTGGCTTCAAGTGCGCGAATGAGTTTCGGCAACTCACGGTATCCCTTCATTCGATGGAACTTCGTCTCGGCCTCCAGAATGGCCGAGCTGACCCAGCGCAAGATCATCGAACCCCCGCACCAGCGTCGCACGTTCCTCGTGAACTTCGCGATGCCACCGTTGAGGTTTTCAATGGGGTTGGTCGAGCGAAGGCTTGCCCAGAGCGAGCCTGAAGAGAACCCCAGTTCTTGCAGGGTTAACGTTTCCTCAAGGCCTTCCAGCAACGAGGCTGCGGCACCAGGATGCTCACTCTCGAGCGAAGCGGCGAGGCGTTTGAGCTGCTTGGCGGCGAGCTTTGAAGACTTCGTACTGTAGGCCTGCTTCATGACTTTCCGGACGCTTGCGTGATACTCCTCGGGAAGATGATCGAGCACGTTCCTGGTCTTGTGGATTTGACACCGCTGCACGAGAGCCATCGCGCCGAAGAGATCTTGTATCGCCTTGCGTAACGCCTTCGAGCCATCAATGACAAAGAGCAGTCCCCGGTCAGCGTCCAAGCCTCGGCGCAGAAGGTCTGAGAGTAAGCTCTTGGCAACAGACGAGTTTTCTGTTGCGCTCTCTCGGAGGCCGAGAACGTGCTTCTTTCCGGCCCTGTCGATGCCAGGGCCACGATGATGGCGTGGTCACGAAATACGATTCCGTCGATCATGACAACGCGAATATCCGCGCCCTCCAGAGA
>CAYSMT010000466.1:0-2961 GCA_964432135.1 uncultured Acidobacteriota bacterium | reverse complement strand
CGAGGAGTTTACGGCGGGTGTGCTTGCGGGCGATCGCGCGTTGCTCGGTCGGGCGATTACCCTTGTCGAGAGCTCACTCCCCGCGCATCAGCGTCTTGCCCAGGAGCTGCTCCATCGTTTACTGCCGCGCACGGGCGGTTCCCAGCGCGTCGGCATTACGGGCACGCCGGGCGCTGGGAAGAGCAGCTTCATTGATGCTCTCGGGAGCCGCTTGACGGCCGGGGGACAGCGGGTTGCGGTGCTCGCCGTCGATCCCTCGAGCGCGCGAAGTGGGGGAAGCATTCTTGGCGACAAAACCCGCATGGCGCGTTTGGCCACCGACGAGAGGGCCTTCATCCGGCCTTCGCCGAGCGCGGGATCGCTAGGTGGCGTTTCCCGGCGCACGCGCGAAAGCCTCCTGCTCTGCGAGGCGGCTGGGTATGAAGTCGTACTCGTCGAAACCGTCGGTGTTGGTCAGAGTGAAACTCTCGTCGCGGGAATGGTCGATTTTTTTCTTGTGCTGATGATTGCTGGGGCAGGAGACGAGCTTCAGGGCATCAAGCGCGGCATCGTCGAGATCGCCGACATGATCGCGATCAACAAGGCCGACGGCGATAACCTCGCCGCCGCCCAGGTCGCACGAGCGGAGTACGAGAGCGCGCTGCACTACATGCGTCCCGCGAGCCCGCACTGGAAACCTCCCGTCGTGACCTGCAGTGCGCTCAGCGGCGCCGGCCTTGATGAGCTGTGGGATCTGGTCCTAAAACACCGACGGCTTCTCGAGGAGGCCGGTGCCTTTGCGACGCGGCGCTGCGAGCAACAACTCGCCTGGATGTGGGAGATGGTTGATCGCCGTCTCGGAGAAAGCTTGCGCACCCATCCCGCCGTTCTCGAGGCACTCGAGGCGCTCGAAAAGCAAGTGCTCGAGGGCGCTTGCACTCCGACCTGGGCGGCCCATCGCCTACTCGCGATATACGGGTTGGAGACACAGGGAGGCTGAAGCCATGAAGGTGCAGCACAAGCCGTCTGGGGCGGTCATCGTCACGGGGGTTTCGACAGGCATCGGTTGCGCATCGGCGCTCGCCCTCGTCGAGGCGGGTTATCAAGTTTTGGGCACTGTGCGTCATGCTGAGGATGGCGCTACGCTACGCGAGGCTGGTGGCCAGACCATCCTTATGGATGTTACCGACACGGCGGGAGTTGCGCGGGCCGCTCGTGAGGCCTTGGCGCTGCTCGGGCCCCTCCCCCTCATCGGCCTGATCAACAACGCGGGGATCGTCCGTGCCGGACCCGTCGAGCTCGTTCCTCCCGAGGAGTTTCGCGCGGTGATGGAGGTCAATCTCGTCGGTGTGGCCGCCCTTTGTCATGCCTTCCTTCCGCGGCTGCGCGAGGCCCGTGGGCGGATCGTGAACATCTCATCGGTTTCAGGGAGGGTTGCGGCACCTTTCCTCGCGCCTTACGCCGCGTCGAAGTTCGCGCTCGAGGCTTTCTCGGACAGCCTGCGGCGCGAGCTGCGACCCCACGGCTGTCGTGTCGTCGTCGTCCAGCCTGGGCCGATCAGAACGCCCATCTGGGGCAAGGCCATCTTCTGTTCCGAAGAGCAACTCGCTGGTACAGTCTATGCTGAGGCGGCCCGGCGTTTCGTGGATTCGGCGCGTCGCTCGGAGGAGCGGGGACTGCCCGCCGAAAAGGTGGCTGCCGCCGTCGTGCGAGCCCTTCGCGCTCGGCGTCCTCCCCGGCGCATTCTCGTGGCGCGTCGCCATCTGTTCTACCGTCTCATAACGCACCTTCCTGTGCGGCTCGTCGATCTGCTGGCTAGCCGGCGTTGAGCGCCCTTATTGAGGATAAGTTCAGCTTGGGAGGGACTCGGGTGTATAAGACCTGTCTATGGGTCGGAATTGGGCTGCTATTGATCGGAGCCTGTGCGAAACCACCGGCGATTCCCTCGACCCGTTCGTTGATCGACGCCATAAAGAGCCAAGACATGGATCGCGTCAAAGCTCTCCTCGAGAGGGGCGCTGATCCGAACGCGCAGAACGATGATGATTACCGCTCCACTCCATTGATGCAATGTAGCAACAAGAATCAGGTGGAGATGGCCAAGCTCCTCATTGCACATGGAGCAGACGTCAACATTCAGGACAGCAACGGTGATCCTGTCATCCATTGGGCGGCCTACTACGGGCAGGTCGAGCTCACGCGTTTGCTGCTGGAGAACAAGGCCCGCACCGACATCGTCAGTATTCACGCCGATGGAGTCCTGGATATTGCTCTGAAGGAGTGGAATAACGCCGTGGTTGATCTCTTGTTGGAATCGGGCGTCACACTTCATGAGCTTTCACCGTCGCTCGCGCCGCTTGTGGCTGCTGTGAGGAACAACGACCTTCCCTTCGCGCTCGATGGGCTCAATCCGACGAATGTGGATACGCGGGATGGCGCCGGTAATACTCTCCTGATCCTCGCAGCCGAGAGAGGATATGCCGATCTGGTCGAGCTTCTCGTGGAGAAGAAGGCGAAGCTCGACGCCATGAACCCGGTAGGCCACACGGCTCTCAACCATGCTGTGTACTTTGGCCACGACGATGTCGTGCGCTTCCTGCTCGAACGAGGAGCCGACCCCAACAAGACCGACGATCGTTTCATTCTGTCACCGCTCGTGGCCGCGGCGCGTACCAAGCGTGTCGCGCTGGGAGAGCTTCTGCTGGAAAAGGGGGCGCAGATTGATACGGTGGATGGGATCAATCACTTCACACCGCTGATCTGGGCCGTCTTGTACGATGATATTGAGTTTGCAAGAATGCTCCTCGCCCATCACGCGGACAGGGCAGTGGTCAGCAAGTACGGCACGGACGCTTTGGCCCTAGCGCGTAACGATGAGATGACAGCCCTCCTGTAAGCCTATCCCTGAGTTGCCGGACAAGGTTGGAAGGTGAGCCCTCAACGGTGCGGGCCTTCCCGCAACCCCGTGGCTGCGTTAGGGAT
>CAYSMT010000465.1:0-2969 GCA_964432135.1 uncultured Acidobacteriota bacterium | reverse complement strand
GTGCTTGCGCGCGTTCGGGGCTCGTACGAACTCATGGAAGACCTTCTCCTGGAACTCAGGCGGAATGCCGATGCCCTGATCAGCGATCTCGATCACGGCACGCCCTCCCTCAGCTCCGAGACGAACACGAATTTCTCCTGCACCTTGCTCAGAGTACTTGATGGCGTTGTAAAGCAAGTTCTCGAAGGCGTAGACCAGATCTGGAGGGATCCCCCAGTCGATGACGAGACCGCCCTCTTCATCCGCGTTGAGCCGCAAGCCCTTATCCTGAGCCTCCTGACCAAGCGAGTCGACAATATCGACGATGAGTTGCCCGATATTGACGTCTCTGGCCCATGGTGCATTGGCCCGTCCCTCACGCACCTTGGCCAGCTCAAGCAAGTCCGAGACGATGGCCAGCAAACCGTCGACGCGCTCGATCGCGCCGGCAATCATGCGTCGGCCGCGTTCCGAGGCTGGGTCGACAATACCTGAAGTGAGCACCTCGAGTGAGGTCCTCACGGTACCCAGAGGCGAGCGCAGCTGGTGGGCCGAGATCTGCATGTAGTGCGACTTGCGGTGCTCGACCTCTTCCATCTCCTTGAGTGCCTTGCCGAGCTCCTCGCTCCGCTGAGAGAGGATGCAGGTCGTCTCGTGCAGCTCGATCGCGTGGCGCTTGAAGCGACCCATCACCGAGTCCGTCAAATAGACGATCGTGAACAAAGCGACGACGAGCGTGACGAGGTGCAACACACCCCCCGCTGCTACACCTTCGCTCGCCGCGAGTGGGTGCGGCGCAATCCAGGAGCGCATCTCGGCGACGTGGAGCAGAACCAACGCGGCGCTGGTGAAACAAGCCAGCAGATACATGAGACGTGTAGCGATCATCACGGTCCCGATCGCCATATGAAAGATGAAGAACACCAGCAACGGGCTGTCCATGCCCCCCGTGAAATGCACCGTCGTGCCCAGCGCAAGTAAGTCTGCAACCATCTGGCGCAGCGCACAGGCGCGGAGATTCTCAAAGAGACGGACGTCCATACCGACGCGCAGGCGCCAGACGAAGCCGGCGTTGTAGAGTGCCACGAACGCCGCTACGAAGAAGAGCGCGGGACGGGAACCCGGCACACCCGCGTAGGGACCGAAGGCCGCTGCGAGAACCAGACCGACCACGGCCAACCAGCGTAGCCGCGCAAACCAACGCAGTCGTCCAAGCAGCTCGGGAGCGAAAATGGTGGAGAACCGTGTCTTGGGAGACATCGCCCTCAGCCAATCAGCTCACTGACATGTTTAAGGAGATCCGCCGAGGAGACAGGCTTTTCGAGGTAGCGGTCACAAGGAACCCAAGACTCGTCCACCTCCATCCTCACGTTATAGAACTCGTCAACACCGGTCAGCATGATGATCGGAATCGTCTTTTTCTCGGGATCGCTACGCAGCGCGCGAGCAACATCGAAACCCTCTGAGATATGGTCCATCATCACATCGAGGATGATCAGGTCAGGCCGCTTTTCCTCAACGCTCGCGAGGCCCTCATCTCCGTTGCCGGCCGTGCGCACCTCGTAGTCCGCCTCGAGCACCGCGGTGATCGCCTCACGGAAGACGGGATCGTCGTCCACCAACAGGACCGTTTTTCTCGTCATGTCACCTCCTAGCTCTCTTCCGAGTCCGCCTTCGCCGCCTTGCGCAACTTGCGAACGAGATTGCGAACCCGAGCCTGGTTGAGCGTACCGTGGACCTCATCTCCGACCATGACCGCCGGGGCCAGGCCGCAGGCCCCGATGCATCGCACTTGGTCGAGATTGAACAGACCGTCCGGGGAAATCCCACCGAGCTCGGTGCCAAGCTCCTGCTCGAGGGTCTCGATCAACGCGGGGGCCTGCCGGACGAAACATGCTGTCCCCATGCAGACTTTGAGCTGAAAGCGGCCACGCGGAATGGTCGTAAAGAAGTGATAGAAGCTGACGACACCATAGACTTGAATCGGTGACATGCCGAGCTTCTTTGCCACGTATTCCTGAACAGGCGCGGGAAGGTAGCCAATCTCGCCCTGGACGCGGTGCAGAAGGGGGATCAGACGTTCCTGCCCGCCGGCGCGGCCGTCGAGGTACTCATCGACTAGCGCTTGCGCCGCAGCAATGTCCTGAGGAAGCTCCGACAGCTCCTCGGTGCCATAGAACCCTCCGACGCTCAGCTCGTCGCGCTCATCGACAATCGTTTCGCCGCGTTCACTCATCAAGGCCTCCTGACATCCACGAAGAGCGGGCTTTCGCTGCGCTCGAGCAACACCTCGGAACTGTCACTGTTCCAGGGAACAACCACGGTTCCGCTGCGCACCGTATGATCCACTCGCGCGCGAAGCATGACCTCTTTCTTGTCGCTGGAGACTTTCACCAGCCCACCGCTGCGCACACCCAAGCTGCGCGCATCCTCCGGGTTCATCCGCGCCGCGACAGCTGGCGCGAGTTCCTGAAGCTGCGGGGAGCGCGAGGTCATCGTGCCGGAATGGAAGAGCTGGGGGGAAGCATCGAGCAGGATACCTTTCCCGTCAAACGCTTCCGCTGGTGGTGCTATGGGCTCGAAACGCTCAAGCGGCGTTGCCGGGCGTGGCCAGCGAATGAGTGCGTCCATCTCAGCGACGAGTTGCTCACCGGCAGGTAACGGGGCACCCATCCGGCGCGCGATCTCCTGCAGTAGCTCTCCGTCCTGGGGGAGATCACCCGCGGGATGGAATACGCGACGGAGCGTCCGGCGCTGGCCGTCGAGACCGACAACGCTGCCGGAACGCTCACCAAGGATGCGCACGGGCAGCACGATATCTGCGAGGCGAGCCGTCCGCGTGAGAAACGCCTCTTGCACGATGAGCTTGCCCGCGCCAACGACCGCATCGTGCCCGGGGCACTCGGTGGGCCAACCACTAACGGGATCTTGGCCAGCGAGGTAGAGCACCCCGTCCTTCTGCTCGCTGAGATGTCGGCACATCTCACCGG
>CAYSMT010000464.1:0-2979 GCA_964432135.1 uncultured Acidobacteriota bacterium | reverse complement strand
TCGAGGGCTCGTTGCGGCTGGATGTTCGGGGAGCTGTCGAGATGCCGCGCGCCGCTCTCGTATTTCCGGCGTTGGATGTTTTTGTCGGCTCCCGTCGCGCAGGAGAGCAGATCGAGGCGCGCATCGAAGCCCATCTCAGCCCTTTCCTGCCACGTGAGGCGCGAGGGGCGCAGGTGCTCGATGCCGCGACGGGTCGGGCCGAGCTCCACGGCCGCGTCGCCGATTTTGGTCTCCTCAACGCCGCCCTCGATGAGCTTCCCGGAGCAGGTCTCGAAGGGGGCGGAGATCTCGATCTCTCTCTGGGTCTCGTGCAGGGCATCGTGCAGCCTGAAAGCCAGCTTCGCTTTCGCTCTCCGGCGCTCGCACTGCGTATCGGGGAACTCCGGCTTTGGGGTCGGGGACGCGTCGACAGCCGGATGCTGCGTTGCGCCGGCCCGCGCAACAGCGAGATGGCCATCGAGCTCGACGAACTGGAGCTGGAGCTTGGCGGGCGGCGTGAGCCTTTGCGAGGGCCGGGCCTGAGCGCCCTCGCCTCAGCGCGTATCGGCCGTCTCTCCCAGGGCTTTCGCGATCCGGCCATCGAGATCGATCTGCAGGAGACGCGGATCCCGGACCTGGCGGCTCTCGGTCGGGGTCTGCCGGCCTCGCTTCCCGTGAGCGCTCTTCCGGGTAGCGAGGTTCTTGTGCGCGCGCAACTGGAACTAGATGGCCATAGCGCCCGAGGCGAGCTCGACCTGTGGGGCAAGCAGCTCGAGCTGGTCTTCGGCAAGATCGTGGCGCAAGGGGAGCTGCGCGTACACGGGACTCTTGGCGACGGCAGCTCGCTGGCGAAGGGTCTGGTGTTTCCCGCGCTCGAGATCTCCGTTCGCGGCGTCAAAGCTACGAGCCCTGCGGCCTTGCCTATCCGGGACTGGTGGGCCGATGCGCGCCTCATCCATGGCATCGTCGAACTGAGCGACCCGATACGCATCAGTGGAAAGGTCTCTGCTCAGATTCGTGATGCCTCTCCCTTCATCGAGGCTTTCGTCTCGTCCGGTGGGGCACGGCAGATGGCCGCACTACTTCGTGGCGAGGGCCTAACGGCGAGCGCTCGACTCGTGCTGGCACCGGGTGTGTTTCGTTTTGATCAGCTGCACGCGAGCGGGGGAGGTGTTGGAAAACGACTCTTTGGTGGTCGTGGTTTCGATTTCAAGCTCGCGAGCCGCTCTCTCGACCCTCGGGGAGGCTTCGAGGAGCTTTCGTTGGCGCTTGACCTACCGCCGACGCAGCTCGACGATCTTGAGGCCTTCAACCTTCTTCTTCCTGAAGATGGAGGTGTGCGCATCCTTCCCGGCGGCCGGGCTCTGGTCGAGGCAAAGGCGCGCTTGGAGCAGGGCCGGCTTTCCGGCGTGGCCCGGCTTCGCGGCGAGACCCTTGCGGTGGCCCTGCCTACACAGCGTCTTCGCGCGGATCTCGAGCTTGATCTCGAGCTGGCGCCGGTTTCGCTGCCGGCGGAGAACTGGGAGCTCGATGGGTCTCGGATGCGCATAGCACGGCTCGAGATCGACGGCGCGCCAGCACCGGGATGGTGGGGTGAGCTGCTCTTTCCACGGGCCGTGTTGGCCGCAAGCTGCCCGCTGTCGATTGCGGCTCAGTTCGAGGCGCGGATGCGCGACACGTTTCCTCTCGTACGGGCTCTTGCGCCGGAAGGATCCGAGCGCTTTGATCTGGGCGATTTGATGAGCATCGAAGATGTGGGCGCTAGCGGGCGACTCAGCCTCCGTGGTGACGACTTGCTCATCGAGGGGCTCGACATGACCGGGGTTGGACACGCGCGGGAGCTGCTCGGCGAAGCCGGCTTCACAATCCACGCCACGGCGGCGCGCACCGATCTCGAGCTCGGCTTCGAGAAGCTCGAGATCACGGCCGATTTGCCCCCGAGCCGCCTGCACGATCTTTCAAAAGTCAACGCCTACCTGCCGTCGAAACTCGGTATGGTCTTCCAGCAGGGCGCTTCGGCCGAGATCGCGGGGCATCTGGAGCTACGTGATGACACCTTCTCAGGGCAGGCGTCTTTGAGGACGCCGCGGATGCGCGCGCGACTGGGCCGCGTCGATGTCGAAGGTGCGCTGGAAGCCCAGCTCCGGCTGAGCGACGGAAGCCTGTCTGGTCGCCGCTGCACTGTCGATGGAAGCCGGATTCGCCTCACGCGGGGCCGCCTCTTCGGGGAGCACACGGCAGGGCATGACAACTGGTCGGCGGAGCTGGCCGCCGATCAGGGGCGCGTCGTCCTCGAGCGGCCGATGAGCTTTGTGGGAAAGCTGCGCATGTCGATGAGTGACTCGAGGCCTCTGGTCGAGTTTCTCACGGGCACGAGTCCGCGCCCGTGGATCGTCGATCTGCTGGACTTCCAGGACCTGAGCGGCCACGCACAGGTTGCGTTCGGACCGCAGGGCGCCCATGTCGACACCTTCGATCTGAGCGGTCGTGCCGATCCGCGAAATCATCCCCTCCTGTCAGAGTTCCACGTATCGGCGAGGGATGCCGATCTCGATCTTGAGCGTGGGCTCGCCGGAGCGGAGCTGCACATCGATCTGCCACGCACACGGCTAACGGATCTTGCTCAGCTTGGCCAATACCTACCCGAGTCCTCCGGTCTGTCCATCTTGCCCGGCGGAGAAGGATGGGTTGAAGGCTGGCTTCATCTGTCGGGTGGCGCGGCGAGGGGCAAGCTGCTTCTGGAGGGCCGCGCGCTGCGTGCGCGGATCAACAAGCTTGCTTTGACAACCGATCTGTCGCTGCGTGCGTGCATTGCTGATGACGACATCGGCGCGTCCGGTCTGGCGCTCGATCTTCTTGACCTAGAGCTTTCTGCGCTACGCCTTGAGGGAGCGTCACGCGATCTGTCCCCCTGGTCGGGCCGCTTACGGCTGCGCGAGGGCCGGGTGCTCGTCGGGGTACCGCTGCGGATGACGGCCCGCCTCGAAGTGGCGTTGCAAG
>CAYSMT010000463.1:0-2992 GCA_964432135.1 uncultured Acidobacteriota bacterium | reverse complement strand
CAGCGACGCGATCCAGAGAGACGCCGCGCAGCTTGGCCACCGCGCGAGCATCGCGCAGAGACTGCAGCCCCTGCATCGTGGCCCGCACGACGTTATGCGGGTTCTGCGTCCCGATGCACTTGGTCAGCACATCCTGGACCCCGAGGGTCTCGAGAATCGCACGCACGGCACCGCCCGCGATGACCCCCGTTCCCGGCGAGGCCGGCTTGAGCATCACCCGTCCCGCACCATGGCGGCCGACGATCTCGTGAGGAATCGTGGCGCCGCGCAGGGGGATCTTGACCATCCCACGCTTGGCCTTCTCGATCCCTTTGGCAATCGCGGCCGGGACTTCCTTCGCCTTACCCGTGCCAAAGCCCACCTTGCCCTTGCCGTCACCGACAACGACCAGCGCGGAGAAAGAGAAGTTCTTTCCGCCCTTGACGACCTTCGTGACCCGGTTGATAAAGACGACCTGGTCTTTCAAGTCCGAGCCTTCACGATCCCGATCCCGATCTCTACCATGAAAAGCCACTTCTACCTCCGCAGCAGCCGCAGGGCGCTCAGAACTTGAGACCGCCCTCGCGGGCCGCATCGGCGAGGGCCTTGACCCTGCCGTGATACACGAACCCACCGCGATCGAAGACGACCGTGTCGATACCTTTGGTCAACAAACGCTTCGCGATGGCCTCGCCCACGACCTTGGCAGCCGCGATGTTCCCACCGCCCCCACCCTCAGCCTTGAGCTCGCTCTCGCGAGTCGATGCCGTGGCCAGGGTACATCCGGCCAGGTCATCGATCGCCTGCACATAGATATTCTGATGGCTGCGGAACACGGCCAGGCGAGGCTTTGTCGCGGTACCGTCAACGCGGCCCCGAATGCGACGCCTCGTGCCAACGCGTGCCGCTCTGCGATCTTTGCGCGCGTACATCTTGCTCTCCCGCTACTTACCGGCCGCTTTGCCGGGCTTGAGGCTGATCCGCTCACCTTTGAAGCGGACCCCCTTGCCCTTGTAAGCGTCCGGCGGACGAAGCGCCCGCAGATTCGCGGCCACCTGGCCGATCTGCTGCTTGTCGATCCCGTTCAGGGTCACCAGAGTGTTCCGCTCCTCCACCTTGGCACTGATGCCTTCGGGTAGAGGAAACTCGACCGGATGCGAAAAACCGAGGCTCAGCGTCAGACTGTTGCCCTTGAGTTCGCAACGATAACCCGTCCCAACGATCTGAAGCGAGCGTTCGTAACCTTTGCTCACTCCCACCACAGCATTGTTAAGCAACGCCCGGGTCAACCCGTGCATCGCCCGCTGCCGCTTGCTCTCGTCCCGCCGGCCCAGCCGAGCCGTGTCCTTGTCGATCTCGACGGTGATACCGTCAGCGACCGGCACCTGCAGGACACCCTTCGGCCCCTTGACCTCGACCTGCGCGCCGATGAGCTTGATGCTCACGCCCTCGGGCATGGAGATGGGTGCCAAGCCGATTCTCGACATCGCCGTTCCTCCTTACCAGACGTTGCAGAGCCACTCGCCACCGACGTTCTGGCGACGTGCACTCCGGCCATCGATCACGCCCTTGGACGTGGAGAGAATCGTGATCCCCATGCCTCCGAGCACATCGGGAATCTCCCGCGAGGCGACGTACACCCTGCGCCCGGGCTTGGAGACGCGCTCGAGGCCGTTGATGACCTTCTCGCCCTCCGGCCCGTACTTCAGCACGAGGTGGAGCACACCTTGCGGACCTTCTTCCTCGTGCCGGAAGTCGACGATGTAGCCTTCTTCCTTGAGGATGCCCGCGATCTCCCGCTTGATCCGCGACGAGGGCAGACTCACGCTAGTGTGGCCCGCCATCAGGGCGTTACGAATACGCGTGAGCATGTCCGCGATAGGGTCAGTCATTGACATCGCTTACCCCTTTCCGTTCCACGCCCTACCAGCTCGCCTTGCGCACGCCGGGAACGTAACCCTGGAGGGAGAGTTCTCGGAAGCACACACGACAGAGCTGGAACTTCCGCATGTAAGCGCGGGGCCTGCCACACCGGCGACACCGGTTGCGCACGCGCACCGCGAATTTCGGTTTCCGCATCAACTGGGCCAGCTTGGCCTTGGTGGCCATCGTACTCCTCCTCCGCCGCGCTAGTTGGCGAAAGGCATGCCGAGACGCTTGAGCAGCGCCTTGGCGATGGGATCGCTATTTGCCGACGTCACGATCGTGATATTCATCCCGATGGCCCGCGTCACCTTCGCGTAGTTCACCTCAGGAAAGACCAACTGGTCCCTGACACCGAGCGTGTAATTACCCCGCCCGTCGAAAGACTTCCCGGAGATACCCCGGAAGTCCCGCACACGCGGCAGGGCGATACTCACGAGGCGATCGAAGAACTCCCACATCCGATCACCGCGCAAGGTCACCGCCATGCCAACCGGCATATCCTCGCGCAGCTTGAAGTTCGAGATCGACTTCCGCGCCCGGCGCACCAGGGGCTTCTGGCCAACGATTGCGCTGAGCTGTGCCTCGGCCTCTTCAAGCAGCTTCGGCTCTCGAGACGCCTCGCCCAGGCCCATATTCACGACGATCTTGTGCAGACTCGGCAGGGCCATCGGGTTATCAAGCCCGAACTCCTCCGCCAGCGCCGGGCGCACGTCGTCTTCGTACTTGGCTTTCATCCGTGGCTTATAGGCCATCTCTCACCTCACCTGTCGAGCTCAGCGCCAGAACGCTTCGCAACGCGCACCTTGCGACGCTTGCCGGTCTCACTCTCGAGGAACTTGTATCCGACACGCGTCGGCTTGTTCGTCTCGGGATCGATCGGCAGAAGATTCGACACGTGCACCGGGGCCTCACGCTCGAGAACGCCTCCCTGGACGCCCTTGCTCGGGTCCGCGCGCATGTGCTTGCGCACCATCCCGACACCTTCGACGATGGCTCGCTGCTTGTCATGGAAAACGCGGAGCACCTTGCCACGCTTGCCTTTGTCTTTGCCGCTGATGACCGCGACCTGGTCTCCCTTACGGATATG
>CAYSMT010000462.1:0-2993 GCA_964432135.1 uncultured Acidobacteriota bacterium | reverse complement strand
TCGAAGACCTTGGCCCAAAGCAGAACAGTACCGGTGAGCTGTGCGACGAAGCCGATCCAGAGCGGCCAGGCAGCGCGCCGAACTCCGAGCAACAGCGTCGCCACGCCGAAAGCCAGCAACAACAAGGCGACCAGGCTGGGCCAGAGATAGAAGGCGACCGCGGGCGGGATCATCCCAGAACGGCTGGCCCAGAAGCTGCCGCCGAAGATCGCGGCCAGCACGACGGTCGGAACGCCGAGGGCGGCAAGCCGGGCTCTCATGGCCCCTCCTCCTCAAGCGTACCGACCTGTTTTGTCGTATCGGTGGCCGGGGTGACGACGACATTCCCTGCCACGACCTCCTGGGCCGCGAGGCGCTTGACGACGTCCTCCGCTTCGAGCGAAGAGCGGCCCGCAACCCAGAACAAAGCGAGCCACACCAGCGCGACGAGACCCACGACCCCCAGGCTCGAGTAAAGCCACCAGCGCGGCGGCGGTGGTACCTGATCGGTGACCGGCTGCGTCTCGACATAGGCCTCAGGAAAGAGCGCGCGGCGCTGGTCCAACGGCCGCGTATGGATCTCTCGCAGAACCCTCTGTCGTAGGGCGCCGACTTGGCTCGCCTGCTCAGCCGGATCGAGCTCGGCATAGCGACCGCGATAGCCCAAAGAGAGGCAGACGAGGTAGACCTCTTTGACGGCCTTCTGCCTTTCTCCGAGAGCCTCGAGCCGCCGGAAGAAATTGACACCACCGGCAGGATCCTGATGCAAGACCAGATAGAGCGGCTCGGCAGCCCATTGCTGCTTGCCGATCCACTCCGAAGCAAGCACCTGGCCGTCGACGAAGAGCGAGAGCGCGTAGCACGCTTCCGCCGCATCCTCGGCCTCGATCCGGTTTTCCCCGGCGCGGGCCTCCACCTCGCGCAGTGCGGCGAGGATCTGCTCGCGGAAGGTCTCGTAGGAGGGCTGGACCCCCCCGCTCTCACCCTCGCGAGGAAGCATCGCCGTGAAAGCGAAGACCGGCATGCACAGCTCCATCAGGCTGCTGCGACGTGCGGCCCGGCGACGAGCCGTCGGAGCGGGCACCGCACCGTCTCCCACCCAATTCGCGCTTGCTTCCGTCTCGTCCGGGGATGAGGACTCGGCCTCTCCCCAGTCAAAGCGCGGGCGCTCCGTGCGAGAAGCAGCCTTTGCGCGAAGCTTGCCACGCCCTACCGGAGGCGCATCTTCGAGATCGTCATCCTCGATGAAATCGTCGAAGTCGTCGTCCTGCATGTATTCATCAGGACCGCGGCCGGAGCGGCCGAAACCACCCAGGCCCTTCCTTCCGCGAGCTCTTTCCTTGCGACCCATGGGGCCTCCTACGCCGGAAGTACTACGATCAGATTGAGGGAGATGTCATCCGGGGCACCCAGCAGGAAGACGGCGAGCTCTCCGGCCGGCTGGACGTGAGCACCCCATTCTTCCTCCTCGCTCTTGAGGCGGAAGTAGGTCGCCGTCTGCCCCGGCGGGAGCTCGGGGGGCGGTCCGGGAAGCGCCTCTGTCAGGACTCCGGGGAGTGCGTGTCCACTGAGCGTCGCAATACGCGACGGTTCGGAAATCTTCGCGCCGAGCATCAAGCCGCGAACCCCCGGTGCCGAGGCATCGGCTTCGGCCTCGAGGTAGAAGCGGGCCCCTTTCTCTTTGGCCCGATCCGGGAGCGACGCCGAGTAGAGATCGTCAGTTCGAGCTAGGGGAATCCGGAGCCAGCGGCAGGTGATGACCGGCTCACTGAGCTCCTCGATCAGCCGGCGCAGCACCTCGAAAACCGGAGCCGGATCCTCGTGGGAGTAAAGTGGGATCTCCTCATGATTCCTCCCACTTTCATCCCGGAACAGCAGTGTTCCCGCAAGGCGGGAGAGCTCGCGATAGACCCGACGCGGATGAACCGCCCCGTCCTCGACCATGTCCCGCAGCACAGGCATCGCGGAGGAGAGAGCCTGATAGAGCGTGAGTAAGACGGCATCCTGCCCTCCCTGGGCGGCCTTCATCGCCCGCAGGGTGACGGCGAGTCGCTCGACGACCGCACGAGCGCTTCCCGCGAGCACGGGGGACGCCCCAAGCATCAGGACCGGCGGTGCGAAATCTGGGTCGACGATGACCGGCTTTGCGGGGTTCCCACTACGCAGCAAGCGCGTAATCGCCAGCGCCTCATAGCCATCTGTCGGCTCATCGCCGAGGAAGAAGCGCAGATCGAATTCGAGGGTCTCGACGAGCTCCGCCCCTTCACCGGTCTCGAGATCAAAGACCTCGCCTTCCCGTACGAGATAGCGCGTCTGACGCTTTCCCGCGCCATCACCGTCTTCCGTCTGTCCCGCCCTCTCCTCTCGGCGACGCACGCCAACGCGCACCTCTAGCGAACGTCCCGCCTCGGTCATCTGAGCCGAAAGGTCCCGATCGGGAAGGCTTGCATTGCCGGGAAAGTCGATGAGGGTGCCGTCGGGAAGGACGGCCCGAAGCGCAGACAAGTCGAGAGTGAAGTTGTCGAGCGAAGCCTCGTTAATCTCGAGGTACAACAAACCCCACGCCTGAGCGCTCAGAGCACGTACGCGAGCAATCTCACGAGCCTCGACGAAGAGCTCGAGCTGCTGAAAGTGGTGGGGACGAAGAAACATGCCCTCCCGCCACCGAACTGGTCTGATAGACCGCATCCGTCCCTCTCCTTGGCTGACTTTTCACCGACAAGACCCAGCACACCGCACCCATGACTCGGGCCGGTGCGCCGCGGAATGGTTCGCTCTATTGTAAACCCTCTCGCAAAAGTCCCATATCGCCGGCGCTGCTCACCTCGCCCAAGCTCGCCGGCTCCGTGAAAGTGCTCATCTCGAAGCGCCCCGTGGGAGCCCGAGCCCTCCGGCCCGCACCTCGCGAGAAGACCGGCAGAGACAAGATCGGCGCTCAAACTACGAAAGTCCAGCGGGTTCGCCAAGGCACGCACTCCAGCGCTCGCGGAAGCTCCCCGAAAACAGGGACGCCG
>CAYSMT010000461.1:0-2998 GCA_964432135.1 uncultured Acidobacteriota bacterium | reverse complement strand
TCAGCGCTATTGCGGTGGCGCTTGCTGAACGGGAGGTATTTCGTGCTACAGGCTCGGCGGTTCATTGTCCATGGGCAGGTCCAGGGGGTCAGCTTTCGTTATTTCTCGGTGACCTGCGCTGAGGCCCTTGGCGTCGTGGGTTGGGTCGCCAACCGGGCGGATGGCACGGTCGAGGCTCACGCTGAGGGTGAGGAGAAGCAGCTTGAGGAGTTCGCCTTCGACCTGAGTCGTGGGCCTCGCTATGCTCGCGTGAGCCGGGTCGAGCAGGAAGCCGCTGAGCTCGAGGGTTTCGAGGAGTTCAAGATCCGGCGTTGAATGCGTTGTGTTTTCCCCAAGGATCTGCTCTGGGGAGAGACCTCGCGCCGATGGGACTCGCGGTGCATCACGCAGGACAGGCTCACCATGGGCCGGGCTCGGAGCACGGCTATCACGAACGAAGGTTGTTGGCAGGGAGGTACGATGGCGGAACAGGAGCTGAGCAAATATATCCGCGATGTCCCAGACTTTCCCAAGCCAGGGATTCTCTTCCGCGACATCACCCCGCTGCTTCAGAATCCCCAAGCGTTCGAAGCGACGCTCGTGCGTCTCGAGGCCGTAGCGCGCGAGCTGGTTCCAGATGTCATCGCCGGTGTGGAATCACGAGGTTTCTTGTTCGGAGCGCCCCTTGCGAATCGACTCGACCGGCCCTTCGTTCCCATTCGCAAGCCGGGCAAACTCCCTGCCGAGACAGTCTCGGAGACCTACAGCCTCGAGTACGGTGAGGATCGCCTCGAGTTGCACCGCGACGCGGTCTGCGAAGGTGCTCGCGTGCTCGTCATCGATGATCTGCTCGCGACTGGCGGTACGGCGGCGGCGAGCGTGCGGTTATTCGCCCAGCTTGGTGCGGAGGTTTGCGGCCTCGCCTTCGTCATCGAGCTCGCTTTTCTTGGGGGTCGCGAGCGCCTCGGCGCCCTGCCGGTGCGCAGCCTTGTGAGCTACGGCTGACCCTTGTCGGTCCGCCCTGCAGGCCCTATCATGCCGCGCGGCCAGCCGGAGGTCCATTCGCGTCCTCCAGTCTTCATGTGCGCCCGTAGCTCAGTGGATAGAGCATCGGATTCCTAATCCGAGGGTCGCAGGTTCAAGTCCTGCCGGGCGTACCACTTCATAGAACTCCGCGCCGTGTGCGTCAAACTCGCGTGCACAGGGCACACTGGACTCGCACAGTGCGCAATGGGAGGATCCCGAGAGAAGGGGGTTTCCGAGTGCGTTTCGAGTGCGTTTCGTGACGATGCTGATATCCGTGGCATCCATGTCCGGCGCTGCAGCACCGATCACAGCGAGCGAGACGTCTCCGGCTGCGGCAGCAGCGGTGAATGATAGCGTCAGATGTGTGCGTTCTGCTTGGACGCCGCGCTCGTATCGCAAAGGATTTTGGTGATGAGACCCAGTGGCTTGCCAAGCTCGAGGAAGCTTCTCGGGTTTGTCGCAATGCTGCCCCGCTCTTTCTTCTGGAGCATGCTTACCGCAGGAAGGTGATTGACAAGGCGCAGCTTACCGCAGTGTATGAGCGCCTTATGCGGCTCGTGGAACGGGATGACGCGTCGGTCTCGATGGCCCTCTTCGATCGTTTCATTGATCATTCCGAAACCAGCGAAGAGGACCTTACGCTGTTGTAGCAGAGGGCGGAGAGTGGAGAAGTGGCTCAAGCAAGCGCTAGACATGTCTCGCTTGCTCGAAGCTTTGCTCGGATTCATGCGCGTTTCGGCCATGACGATCGTGCGAGAGAGATTATCAGTCCGGAGCCGATGGTCTCCAGGGGGTCTTGGGCAAGGTGTGTGCAGCGGCACAGGGTCTGCCAGCGCTGGCTCGTCAGTGAAAACACCAAGAGACGAAGCGACGATCAGAGCCCCGATCAGGAAATATCGCGTGGCACCAATAAAGCTCTCATAGCGCTTGATCCGAGGGCTGTGGGGGCAGAAAAACTCTTTGCCGACGGGCGCGGATCTCGTGGCCGCCGAGAATACGCGCACGCCCTCTCCGCCGAGCACGAACAAGCGCTGCACGCTGGAGCTTTGAAGGCGTTATCGTGTGGTCAGCTCGGCATCCAGCTTGGCGGCGGTAGCTCGTCGGAGCGGGGAGAGGAGGAGAGCTTGATCGTCGGCATCGGCGTCATCGTGCGCGATCTGTGCGTCATCGTGGATCGGCCTATCGGGCCGGACGAGAAAGTGGCGGCGCGTGCTTTTCGGGAGTCCGCTGGCGGGCCGATTCCAGGAGCGCTTGTTACCTTGGCGCGTTTCGGTCACGACGTTTCTCTCACAGGGGTGGTTGGCGACGACGCGGGCGGTGCAGCCGTTCTCGAGGAGCTCAAAGCGGAGAAAGTCGATGTCAGTACCGTGCGCATGGTCGGGGAATACGAGACCCCCGTGAGCGTTATCACGGTCGCCGGAGCGCAGCGTTCGATTTGCGAGGTGGGACAGAAAGCGCTTCCCTTCCCGAAGGAGCCTCCCGAAGAGCTGATCCAATATCTTGACGGTTGCAGTCACTTGCTTATCGATGCACGTCTGCCTGGGCTTCAGATCGCGGCGGCAGCTCGCGCGCGTCGGTCGGGTGCGCTGGTGGTTCTCGATGCGGGACATCCCCGGCCCGGGATCGAGGTTCTTCTCGCGCAGTGCGATGTCGCGATCGTCTCCCACAGCTACTTTTCCTGCGGGAAAGACGAGGATGAGCTGCTCTTTGCTCGTGCGCTGCGGGCGCGCCTCGCGGCCAACGGGCCGCGCATTGCTGGTGTGACCCTCGGCGAGAGGGGTTGTGTTCTCTGTGATGGTGCTGGAGGCGAGGTGCGGGTTGCCGGCCATGCGATCGAAGTTGTTGACAGTACGGGGGCGGGAGACGTCTTCCACGGGGCCTTCGTTCACGCTCTCGCGCGGGGTCGCGATCTCGAGGGCGCAGCTCGCTTCGCCAATGCCACGGCAGCACTGTCATGCCTGGGAGGGGGTGCTCGCGTACCCTTGCTCGAGCG
>CAYSMT010000460.1:0-2998 GCA_964432135.1 uncultured Acidobacteriota bacterium | reverse complement strand
TCGCGTGTCTACGCTGAACCGGAGATACTTCAAAAGGCGGCTTGGGAGTTTGCCGGGGTCGACAAGATGCTGGTAGCCGCCGAGAGTCTCTTTGGCCCCTATCGCTGGGAGCGCTTCGACTTCATTGTCATGCCGCCTGCCTTCCCTTACGGTGGCATGGAGAACCCGCGCCTGACCTTCCTCACGCCGACCTTGATTGCCGGCGATCGCTCGCTCGTCAACGTGCTCGCGCACGAACTGGCGCACTCCTGGACCGGGAACCTCGTGACGAACGCGACGATGAACGACTTCTGGCTCAACGAGGGTTTTACCGTCTGGGCGGAGCGGCGGATCCTCGAGCTGCTCGAGGGCGAGGAAGCGGTGGCCCTTTCGGCAGCAATCGGGCGGCACGGTCTCGACGAGGCCATCGAACAGTTCGGTGTCGACTCGCCCTACACGAAGCTCGAGACCGATCTCGCTGGAGTAGACCCCGACGAGGTCTACTCCCTCGTGCCCTACGAGAAGGGTTGCCTTTTTGTGCAGCTTGTCGAGATGACCATCGGGCGAGAGGCGATGGACAAGTTTCTCAAAGCCTACATGGATCGCTTTGAGTTCACCTCGCTGACGACCGCGGAGTTCGAGGAGTTTTTCCACGGCTACTTTCCAAAGATCCAGCAGAAGATCGACACCCAGCACTGGATTCACGGTACAGGGCTGCCCGAGGACGCGCCGGTGTTCACCTCACGTCGCCTCGACGAGTTAGATGCCCTCGCGGCGGGCTGGTCCCAGGGCGTGCGGGTCGACCCGGACAAAGCGAAGGCCTGGTCCGCTGACGAATGGCAAATTTACCTCCAGAAGCTACCCCGACCGATGAGCGCCGAGGACTGTCGTTGGTTGGACGAGACCTTTGGCCTGAACGCCAGCGAGAACGCGGAGATCCTTTGCCAGTGGTTGGTTATTGCCGCGGCCTCAGCTTACGAGCCAGCCTATGGGAAGATCCGCGAGTTTCTCGCCTCGGTTGGCCGGATGAAATACCTTAAGCCGTTATTTCAGACGATGCACAAGGGCGCGAAGACCAAGGGCCTTGCCCGGAAGATCTTCGACACCTGTGGTGCGAACTACCACCCGATCGCTCGGGGTGGGCTCGAGAGTATCCTCAACGGGTAGGGTATTGTAGTTCTGGGCGAGAAGATCTCTTTTGCAGGGCGGGTGGGGTGTGCGTGCTCCGCGCACCGCGGTGCCTCGCAGGGGCCGGCCGAGTTGGAGCTAGTCTCCTTACTGATGCTGCCCTCACCAGGGCAGGTCGAGGGCGTCACAAAGGAAGTGCATCAGGGGGGAGGCGGATCTCATGGCGCGCACGAAGCGTGTCATGAACTGGGCCTCGAGTGCTTGCGTTTCGTCGAAATGGACAACGCAGTAGAAGTCCTTGCGCTTGAGGTCGTCGATCAACGGATGTTCCGGGTCGTAACCTTTCGGCGCACGCTTAAGCAATTCACCGCCGAACTGGAGCGAGGGAGGGAGGCGCCGGATCTTCCGCCATAGCTCCGGGTCATCGACGATGGCGTCGCGAATCAGTCCCAGCTCTCTGGAAGCAGGGTGCCATATTCCGGCCGCTGCGAGCACCTCGCCGGGCTCAAGGTGTAAGTACATGCCTGGCGCGTGAACATTCCGGCCCGCGCCGTGGCGGAAGTGAGCACCGGCATGCGTCTTGTAGGGCCGCTTGTCCCTCGAGAAACGCAAATCGCGATGGATTCGAAAGAACGATCCTCCCTGTGGTCGTGGATCGGCGGTAATCTGGGGCGAAATCTTCTCAAGACGCGGCCCGACGGAGCCGATGAAAGCGAGCATCGGATCTCGAACTTGCTCGAAGTAACGGGTCTTATGGCGTGCAAACCACTCGCGTTCGTTGTGTGTCGCTAGCTCACGCAAGAAGGTGAAGAGTCCGGGGCCGAAATATGGTGTCTTGGGCACACCCGTATCGTAACGACGAGAGCCCCCAGCGACAAACTGTCGGGTGATCCGCAAACGAGAACTGTAGGTAGTTCTGTGTAAAAGGCAGGTTCAAATCCCTATGTCTATGCCGTGCTTCTTGCATGCGGCGTCGATGAAACTCCCTTCTGGCGGAGGTGATTGTTTGTGACTGCCGACTCTCTCATTCCACAGATGAATAGTGATGGTATTTTTTCCGATAATCGCCTCCACGTCAACATGAGGGTTGAATAGCATATCAGCTTGAGAATAGTGAACCGGGTAGAACACTGTCCTGTCCTTTGCTAGTCTGGCGACGTCGTGTTTTATTGAATAATACGTAAGAGCTGTTGGTCCTAAATCGCCCCATCTAATATCTTCTATGTGGTGGTCCGTTCCGATGAGATAACGGGCATATTGCTTGAGCTTTTTTCTGCGAAGCCACCAGGGTGCGATCACTGGTTTTGAATAGCAGAGTCCGAGGAGATCTTCCAGCAATTCGGAGTTCGATGGTATCCGCAATACCGCACCATTAATTTTCTCTTCGTCTTCCCATCCGTATAGGTACTCGGATGCGAAAGAAAGTGGTTTTAAGCAATACACATCTAGATCAAGCCATGTTCCGAGGCCAAGTCTCTGGGATTCATATCTGAAAATATCTGATCCCAATGCGTAACTTCCCGTGTTTTTGTGGCGCAGCATTCTGCTTTCTGGCAAAATATGGCTGGCATCTGCGATTCTTACTTTTTTTGGAACGTTCTTCACTTCGTGATATGTATAAAGAGTGACTTCATGACCCTGGGCTAGCATTGACATTAGGCACAGGCGTTCGATGTAACTCAAGCCCCCCTCGACCCAAAGTGTGACAATCTCAGGAAGCTGGGTTCGCCCTCGCTCACTCGCGTCTTTCATGCCATTCTCCTGCTCGTTTCGTAGCATGTGAAGTCAGTTGGAGGCAAGCGAAGCTGCGTAAAGCGTTGTCTTTATTGCAAGATGTGTGAAGTGAACCCTCAACGGTGCGGGCCCTCCCGCAACCCCGTGGCTGCGTTAG
>CAYSMT010000459.1:0-3005 GCA_964432135.1 uncultured Acidobacteriota bacterium | reverse complement strand
AGGGGACAGCAGATCGGAGAGCGGTGGCAGGTGACGCCAGCAACGCCCCCAAAGGAAGATGCCGCGGATACCGCATTCTCACCGAAGCGACTCGGGGCGGGTAGCTACTCGGAGAAGACAGCACGGGGCCCGTCCCCGCATGCGGTAGCGCCGCAAGGGACGGGAAGGAAGCGCCGAGGACGACCAGGAGCGACCGGAGGACCGGGCGAATCGATCGATAGTGGCGACGGAATCCCATGCTCTTGTCTCTTTCTCCTTGAAGCGAAGCCAGAAGAGCTGCACCCCGAGACATCGCAAGGCGCGTACCATTTGTCAAAACACTGCAAAAACGTCGCTTAGCTCTGCGACCGGACAGGATGAGTTGCCAATCCGGTCGGACAAGCTGTCCGATCCCAGGACGACTTCGTCGGGACGTGGCACAATTCACGGCGCCCGCGCAGCCGGGCCACGGAGATGGCATGCTCGATCCTGAGATCATCCTGGCCCGGCTCAACGAACCCCAGCGCAAAGCCGTCACCTTCGGTGAGGGACCGCTCCTGATTCTTGCCGGTGCGGGCTCGGGCAAGACCCGAGTCATCACGCACCGTATCGCTTGGCTCGTTGGATCTCAGGCCGTGGCCCCCCGCGAGATCGTCGCTGTCACCTTCACCAACAAGGCCGCCGGCGAGATGCGCGAACGGGTCGAGCGTCGCCTCGGTCACGACATAGGCGGCGCCTACATCGGCACCTTCCACGCCTTCGGACTGCGCGTGCTACGGGCCAACGCGCTCGCCGCTGGCTACTCTCCGAGCTTCGTGATCTACGACACGACAGATCAGCTCGCTGTCATTCGCGCTGAAACCAAACGGCTCGAGATCGACGACAAGGCCTTCCCGGCTCGGCAGCTTCTGAGTTGGATCTCTCGCCGCAAGAACGAACTCGTCGATCCCCAAGACGCGTTGAGTCAAGCGCGCTACCCCCACGAGAAGATCCAGGCCACGTGCTACGCGGCCTACGAGGAACATCTCCAACGTGCCAATGCCATGGACTTCGACGACCTGCTCGTGCGCGTCGTAAAGATGTTCCGAGCGCACCCGGAGCTCGCCGAGCGGTACGCACGGCGCACGCGATGGCTTCTCGTCGACGAGTACCAGGACACGAATCCAATCCAGTACCAACTCATTCGGATGCTCGCCGCAGTCCATGGAAACGTCTGCTGCGTTGGAGACGAAGACCAGTCCATATACGCTTTCCGCGGCGCGGACCTGCGCAACATCCTCGACTTCTCACGAGACTTTCCCCGGGCGCAGATCGTCAAGCTCGAGCAGAATTACCGCTCGAGCTCACGCATCATCGAAGCCGCCGGAGCCGTCATCGCCCACAACCTTGAGCGCCACGAGAAGACCCTCTGGACGGACAATCCACAGGGCGAGCGGTTGCGCTGGCATCGCGCGCGAGATGACCGAGAAGAGGCCGACTTCGTCATCGAAGGCATGCTCACTCTTGCGCGGGAGAGCACGATGCCCCTCGAAGAGATGGCGATCCTCTACCGGACCAACGCCACCTCACGGCTGTTCGAAGACCGGCTCGCCTCACGCAACATCCCCTACCGCATCGTCGGTTCGCTTCGCTTCTACGACCGCAAAGAAATCAAGGACCTGCTCGCCTGGCTACGTTTGCTCGCCAATCCCGACTCCGATCAGGATTTCCTGCGCGCGGCAAGCACGCCGCCTCGAGGCATCGGAGCTAAGACCATTGCCGAACTCTCGGCCCGCGCCCGCGAGCGACGCCTGAGCCTGTTCGAAGCGATGACGGAAGCGATCGCGCATCCCGAGGGCCTCTCGAGCCGCGCAATCCGCGCTCTCGAGGCCTTCCAGGAGATCCTGCGCGACCTTGCCGAGTTCAGCGAAGGCATCTCGACGGCTGCCATTCTAACGACGGTCATCGACGCGGTCGGATTCGCCAAATACCTCGAAAAAACCCATCCCAACGATTTCGCCTCCCGTGCTGAAAACCTCGATGCGCTCGTCTCGGCAGCCGAGGAACACGACGAGGCGGGCGCAACGAACGGCATCGCGGGCTTCCTCGACCGCGTTTCGCTGCGCTCGGACACGGACGATGTCAAGGGACGTCGGGGGCCCTCGCTGATGACCATCCATGCCGCGAAGGGGCTCGAGTTCGACGCCGTTTACCTCGTCGCAATGAATGAGGACATCTTCCCCCATGCCCGCGCTGCGCTCGAGCCCGGCGGCCTGGAGGAGGAGCGGCGTTTGATGTACGTCGCCATGACTCGAGCACGCCAGCGACTGACTCTGGTCTCGGCTCACTTCCGCCGCCAGTACGGCGAGCCGGTGCTAGGTCATCCCTCACGCTTCCTCTCGGAAATCCCGGTTGAAACCTTGCGCATCACCGAAGGTGGGCCGGCGAACCGCCTCCCTGACGCACCGGTAGGTGGCGCGTTCCGAGGATGGCGCCCGCAGGTCCCGGGTCGAGACGCGACGCGAGGCAACGAAAGATCCTTGCCGCGATACGGGGCGACGCCGGTGGCCGGCACCGCCAGGCGCAGCGGCAAGACCCGGGTGGAACTCGAAGCCGAGGCCGCCGGAGCGGACGGCACGATCTTCGCGAAGGGCATGCGTGTCGTCCACCCGGCCTTCGGCCAGGGCACGATCCTCGAAACCCACGGCCGGGGAGAGCGTCTAACCCTCGAAATCCGCTTCAACAAAGCCGGACGCAAGCGCATCCTGCCGCGCTATACGACGCTGCGACCTGAGTAGGCAACGTCCACCTCATCACCACGCCGACGAAGCCTGCTATGCGCCTCCTGCAGTGCATGAGGAGACGGATCTGCCGGGAACCTCAGCGTCGGCACCGCAGCACTCGTGTCACAATGGGATATGGCCCGAACACCATGGTTCGAGATCAAGGCCCGCACGCAGGCCTCGGGAATAGCCATCTCACCGCGCACTCATGTAAAAACCCTGGTCGCGCACGAGGTGTCCTTCGAGGTCGTGCTGCGCAGTGAA
>CAYSMT010000458.1:0-3009 GCA_964432135.1 uncultured Acidobacteriota bacterium | reverse complement strand
ATCGGCAGCGGAAAGAGGCTGCCTAGTTGTACAACTTTGAGGGGGTCGGTACACACAGATTCTAGCGTCTGGAGTCTTGATGCCAGTACTTGTGATCTAAGTGTGGGAAGCATGGAATTTAGATAGTGTCTTGGGTGGGTTGCCCGAAGTTTACTAAAATAGTCTAGTCGTCTGCGTTTCGTTTGTTCCGCCGGGACGAGCGACCACGAGGGATTGTTGAGATAACGAAAGGAGACCAGCCATGATCCGCAACGAGAGCGAGTATCAAGAGGCGGTGCGGCGACTCCATGAGGAGCGTACACGTCTGAGCGACCACAAGGCTCACCTCGAGGCCATGGGCCTCGGCCCCGACGAAGTAAAGCGAGCGTTTGACCCGTTGCATTCCTTCCACGATCAGCTCGCCGAGGAAGTGGAGATTTACGAGCGGCTCAAGCGTGGTGATATCGCTGAGATGATGAATCTGCATGGGCTGGGGCATGCTTTCGTCGCCTTGCGTATAGCTCTCGGCCTTACGCAGTGTGAGTTCGCGTCGCGAATGGGTGTGCACGAGTCTCAGGTTTCTCGGGACGAAGGAAATAAATATCACAACATCACTGTTGATCGTGCGAGCCGGATCCTTGATGTGCTTGGGGTGCGCATGCGGAGCGCTTTCGAGCAGCCGCTCATACCGCCAACATCCCACTCTCCGGGGGAGACGCATGCTGCGTAGCGGTCAGCGCTTCTCGCCCCGTTGTGGCCATGCCGTTTCACTTGATGAAATGAGGTAGTTCACCGTGCACGGCCGTTAATTTGATCACAAGTCTCTGGCACCATTTCGAAATTGCGACGCGTTGGTCCGGTCGTTACGATGACACCATTGATTGTGTCGATGCGAATATCGCGACACACCTGCCCAAGAAATGAGGAAGAGCTCATGAAGAAAGCTGTGATGATGGTTCTCGCTATGGTGGTCCTCGCGTTTCTGCCCGGGGCGTCGATGGCGAGTGAGAACACGGCTGGTCTCGGCTTCGGGATCAACTACGGTGGCGCGATCGGTTTCAACTATGAATACGCTCTCACCGAGGAGATCGGTGCCCTGGCCGGGATTGGGTTCTTGCCCGACAATATCGGATGGGCTGTCGGGGCTCGATACTACTTCACGACCTCTAATCCCGATTTTCGCCTTCGGGTCAGCTTGATCTACGGTGTTGTTGCTGCGTTTGAGACTTCATCTGGCAAGGACGACTATGACCTGGGCCTCGCTGCTGGCTTCGGGTTCAATTGGCGTTTTAATGAGCTCTGGGCCATTGATGCCGACATTTTCCTGACGGATGACAACGTTCCGGAGGGCCTCAGTGAAGTAGGTCCGAGCGCGAAAATTTCCTTCGGAGTGTCGCGACGCTGGTGACGGTCTCAGCTTGCCCCGGGCCCTCGTCAGCAGCTCGTTGTCTTTTCCGGGGGCTTTCCCGGTGTGTTGGGCCATGCGCAGCTTCGCGCGGGTGAATGGAAGCAGTCGACATTGTGCGCAGATATTCCTATCCTCTCAATAGACTCACATGGAGGTGGGGGTGGCCAAAGGCGCGCGTTTGGACGAGAGGTCGACTCACGACGGCCTACATGTCGCGCTGATCAGCGTGCATGGGTTGATTCGCGGAAGCGAGCTCGAGCTCGGTCGCGACGCGGATACGGGCGGACAGACTCTCTACGTTGTTGAATTGCTCCGGGCACTGGCCGCAACGGAGGAGGTCGCGCGGGTCGATCTTTTCACTCGTCGCATTGTCGATGAGAAGATCAATGCTTGTTATGCGCAGCGTGAGGAGCTTGTCGCTCCGAATGCGCGGATTGTCCGTATCGATGCGGGGCCTGAAGGCTACATCCGCAAGGAAGAGCTTTGGGACCATCTAGATGCATTCGCCGATAACCTGCTCGCTTACTTGAAAGAGAAGCGGCTCTCGCCGAGCCTGGTTCACGGGCATTATGCGGACGCGGGTTATGTGGGCACGCGCGTCGCAAGCATGCTCGGTGTTCCACTCGTCTTCACCGGCCACTCCCTCGGTCGTGTCAAGCGGCGACGGCTCCTGGCCTCCGGGATGGCGGGCGATGAGATCGAGGCGCGCTACATGATGGCGCGGCGGATCGATGCCGAGGAAGAAACCCTCGGTGCCGCCGACATGGTCATTGCTTCGACGCGCAACGAGATCGAGCAGCAATACGCGCTTTACGACCACTACCAGACAGAGCAGATGCGCGTTGTGCCGCCGGGAACGGACCTGCGGCGTTTTCATCCCCCTGATGGCAGCGAGGAGCGAAGCCGGATTGCTGGCGAGATCGATCGCTTTCTCAGCTATCCCCACAAGGCGTTGATACTGGCGATCTCGCGGCCAGACGAGCGTAAGAATGTCGGTACTCTCGTGGATGCCTACGGCGCGTCGAAAGCGCTTCAGCGCTTGGCCAATCTGGCCATCATCGCCGGAAACCGTGACGATGTCCGGCAGATGGACACGGGTCCATCGCGAGTTCTTGTCGACTTGATGCTTTCCATTGATCGCCACGATCTCTACGGCCGCGTTGCCTATCCGAAGAAGCATCGCCGCGACGAGATCCCGGTGCTCTACCGCCTGGCCGCCGCCCGTGGTGGCGTGTTCATCAATCCGGCTTTGACGGAGCCCTTCGGTCTGACTCTGCTCGAAGCAGCGGCCAGTGGATTGCCCATCGTGGCCACCGAAGACGGCGGGCCGCAGGACATCATCCGCAATTGTCAGAACGGCTTCCTCGTCGATCCACTGGACGCTGAGGCGATGACCGAGGCTCTGCTGCAGCTGCTCGGTGACGCGCAGCTTCGTGAGCGCATGCTGCGTGCCGGGCTTGATGGCGTGCGTTCGCACTACTCCTGGCAGGCCCACGCGAGCAGTTACCTGCGCGACGTGGGACAGGTGTTGACCGAGAACGCGCCGCGCCCACCTGCACGTTTGGCGAGCCGGCCACTGCGCTACCACGATCGGGCCATCTTCTCTGATCTGGATCAGAACT
>CAYSMT010000457.1:0-3011 GCA_964432135.1 uncultured Acidobacteriota bacterium | reverse complement strand
TTCGTCAGCAGCATTCCGCCGCGCAATACTGGCTGCGAGGCGCTTGCCCGCGGCGTCGAAGGACGCGATGGCTTCCTCGAGGCGGGCGAGGATGGCCAGTCGAGTCTGCTCTTGCCTTGCCGCGGCGGCCTGCTGAGCTTGCCGTGCCGCAGCAAGGCGTGCGTAGCGAGAACCTCCAGCGAAGACAGGGATGTTCACCGCAATCGTTGCACGCCAGGTGCTCAACTTGTTCTCAACGGAGGGTGCCTGGTGTTCGATGTACTCGCCTTGAGCGACGACTTGCGGCAGCAAGCTGCCAAGGACGTGACGTGTGTCCTGCTCAGCGGCGCGCTGGCTTAACTTCGCTTGCTGGAGTGCGCTGGCCTCAAGGGCGAGATCCGTGAGTCTCGGGCGCGGAACGACAAGTGAAGGGGCGTTGGTGTCGAGGCCGGTGAGGGGCGGTAACTCCTCTAGTCTTCGTCCCAGCATCGAAGCGAGCAGAGCACGCAGCTTCGTGAACCCTGCACTAGTCTGGGCTTGTGCCGCGATGGCTTCGTGGACCTGATCGTCGACCTTGAGAAGGTCGATGCGGGGCCGCTTGCCTACTTGGACCATCAGAGCGATTCGCTCGCGTGTATTTCTGAGCGCGGCGATCTCATCGTCTAGGGCGCTCATGGCGCGCTCGAGGGCTGTCACCCCGGCGTAGACGGATATGACATTGAAGCGGAGCTGCCAGCGGGTTGACTGCTCGACTTGCCAGGCGATCTCTGTGTTGATCTCCGAGATGCGGCGCCTCGCTCCGAGCCGACCGCCGAGGTAGAGCGGCACCCGGGCGACGAGGCCGTAGTGCAACTGATTGCGGTCGAAAGGAAGCCCCGCAAAGCCCGTTGCGAGCAGCCCGCGCGCCATCGGACGGAGTATTTGGTCGTCGTTGAGGCGGTTGTAACTGCCCTGGAACGACAGCTCTCCCCAGCGGGCCATACGCTCTGCCTTGGTCGAGAGCCTTGCGGCGGCTGTGGCGTGCTGACGGGCGAGGATTTGGGGGTTTTTCGCCAGAGCCTCTTCGACCGCCCGCTCCAGGCTCAAGCTGCCTAATTGATCAGGGAAGGTGAGGCCACTCGTGACGAGCAGTCCAAGGAAGATCACGGGGAGAACGCTGCGTTTCATAACGGTCTCCTTCCTCATGTGGGTCGTTGTGGATTGATCGCTGCCACGCGGTACTCGAACGTGACCCCTTGGAGTCGAGGGCTCACCGCTGTCTCCGAGTCAGGCGATCAACGAGAAAGTCGATGGCTTCTATCGGCGGTATCGTGCTGGCCTGATCAGAGAAGGTCAGCCTTCTCTTGATCGCGAAGGCAGAGACGACGCCGAGAAGCGTCAGAGCAGCTTGATCCGCGACCAGGGGAGCCTGCTCGCCGGTCTGTTCGTCAAGGAGCTTCTCGAGCAGCGCAAGGTAGGAGTGAAAAAGCTTCTCCATGCGCGCGATCAGGAGGGGGTCTCCTGACGCGACAACCTCGGCGAGAAGGAGGATCGGTAGGCTGTCGGTTTCATTGATGACGGTGGTGTGGTGGCGCAACAAGCGCCGCAGTTTTGTGCGAGGTGATGAGCCCGTTTCATCTGCGATACGCCGGATGGGTTCGAAGAGCATCTGTTCGAGTCGATCGATCAGGCCAAGGATGATCTCCGCTTTGCCTCGGAAGTGGCGATAGAGGGCGCCCTCAGTGACGCCGACTTGCCCGGCGAGTCGGCGGATCGTCAGGCCGCTCAGGCCCCGCTGTCGAACGAGATGCAAGGCTGCGTCGAGGATATCTTTCTGACGCGGGCTGGGCGGCATGGAGGGACTCCGACAATTGTAAGTAAACGTACGTTTACATACTGATCTGCAGGCTCCACCCTGTCAAGCTAAAAAGAGTTCACAAAAAAAGTGCCCGTCATCGTTTTCGCAACGCCGTGCGAAAGCGGCGACAGGCTCCTTCCGCGACCCCGCGAAGGTCCAGAAATGATGTCTAGCTGTTTTCCGGCGGGTTTGGCGTGGCGCTGTGGTCCTTTGGAAGGCGCCCCGCTTGACGCAACGCCTGGCGAAGCAGGAACTCGATCTCGGAGTTGACGCTGCGCAGCTCGTCATCCGCCCAGGAGCGGAGCGCCTCAAAGAGCTGGGGATCCAGCCGGAGGAGAAAGGTTTTGCGCTGTGCCATGGCTCAAGTGTAAAGCGAGCCGGTATTGACAACGGGCTGGGCCTCACTCTCCGCGCAAAGGACGACCAGTAAGTTGCTCACCATGGCCGCCTTGCGCTCTTCGTCGAGCTCAAGCACCTGACGCTCGGCGAGCAACTCCAACGCTTGTTCCACCATGCCGACGGCGCCTTCGACGATCTTTTGCCGGGCTGCGACAACGGCGGTCGCTTGCTGACGACGAAGCATCGCTGCGGCGATCTCAGGAGAGTAGGCGAGATGGCTGATGCGAGCCTCGATGATTTCAACCCCAGCCTTCTCGAGCCTTGCTTGAGTTTCTTCCTTGATGCGGCCCGAAATCTCTGCGGTGTGACTGGAGAGGGCGACCTCCCCCTCCTCATGAGCGTCGTAGGGGTAGCCGGTGGCCATATTTCTCAGGGCCGATTCGCTCTGCACATGGACATAGTTCTCGTAGTTGTCGACCTGAAACGCGGCTTCCGCCGTGTCGACGACCTTCCAGACCACGATGGCGGCGATCTCAACCGGATTACCTCGAGAGTCGTTGACCTTCAGTCGCCCGGTCTCGAAGTTCCTTATGCGTAAAGAGATCGCCTTCTTGGCGTAGAAGGGATTGGCCCAGCGAAGCCCGGGTTGTCGGCAAGTGCCGCGGTAGTCACCGAAAAGCTGCAAGACCTTGCCCTCATTAGGTGCGACCATGAAGAGACCCACGTAGAAAAACACGAGCAAGATGACGACGACGATCGCAAGAGCTATTCCGACGATGGACTCGTTGATGATCGCAGCGACGAAGCCAACCGTCGTTGCAAGGGTTGTCAGGATTGCCATAACGAGCAGTACAAC
>CAYSMT010000456.1:0-3023 GCA_964432135.1 uncultured Acidobacteriota bacterium | reverse complement strand
GCTCATCGCCGCACCAGGGACAACGTGTCGGGACCGGTGTCGTGGGAGACATCGGAAGGCTCCTTCCGGCTGGGGCTCGCTCCTTGGCGCCGCGCGTCGAGAATCATGGCAGCTCATCCGAAGGGATGCGAATCCATCGGATGCCCTTCATCCCGCTCCGGACATACGAACGCTCACCTTTGGGACGGGTAGGTCGGCATAGCGCTTTCGAGCTCTTCGGAAGAGCTCTCGCCGTATACTAACTGCTTTATCGATGGAGGTGAGTCGTGACGGGGAAGGTTCTTTCGTGGTGCGTCGTTGCCGCACTGTGCTTTGGCTTGGCGAGCAGGAGCCTCGCCGTTTCGGGCGACGCCCGCTATCGCCTCTGGGTCCACGCCGATGCCGTACAGCGCGATGAACTCTCACGTGCGGGCTACGACATCGCCGGTCATGCGCTGGCCCTCGATCGAGTCGAGATCATCACCGACGAGGAAGGATACGCTCGGCTGCTCGAGCGAGGCTTCGCCGTCTCGTTGATCGAGGGTCTCGATGCTCCGCGTCCGCTCGCCCAAGGAAGTCACGGCGCGAGTGCGGTTGATGGCCCCCTCGTTGACACCCGCTACCATGATCCGGCCGAGGTGCAGGCCTTTCTCGAGGGGGTCCACGCCGACCATCCCGCCATCACACGCCTCGAGGCTCTTGGTACGACCTCTGGAGGGCGCACAATCTGGGGCTTGATGATCTCGGACAATGCGTCGAGCGACGAGGACGAGCTAAGCGTGCTCTTCAGCGCCGCCCACCACGCGCGGGAGGTCATGACGCCCGAGGTCGTGATGGACACGATCGATCAGCTCACCGATCTCTACGGAATCGACTCCGAGTTGAGCACCTACGTCGACGCCTACCAGATTTGGTGCGTTCCGATCGTAAACCCCGACGGCGTTGCGCGCGTGCACGAGATCGACGACTTCTGGCGCAAAAACACACGGGACAACGACGGGGATGGAAGTATCGATCGCCAAGACGGTGTTGATCTCAATCGCAACTACGAGTGGGGCTGGGGAGGGCAATGCCAGGGATCCTCCAGCTCGTTCTCATCGAATATCTACCGCGGGCCCTCCGAGGGTTCCGAAGCGGAAACTCAGGCGTTGATCGGTCTCGGGCGCAAAATTCACCCGGTCTTCGATGTCGAGTACCACAGTTACGGGGAGGACGTCTTCTACGCCTTGTCGTGTGATCCGATCTACTCGCCGGCCCTCTCGACGATCCCCAGTACGGATCAGACGATGGGTCGCGTTATCGCGGAGGCGTACGCTGCGCACATCGTGCAGGCCGACGGCGGTACGGGTTTTCACGCGGCGCCCTTCGGCTCGCGGGTTGACGGGACGGGACGTGATCAGCAATACCACGAAAACGGCGCCATAGCGTTCGTCACCGAGGTCAACAACGCCGCCGAGGGGGGCTTTCACCCCGACTACGGGAGGTGGCGTACGGCCACTGTGGAGGGACAGCGGGCGGGCTGGAAGTGGTTGCTCGAGCGCATGGGAGGTCCGGCGATCGGTGGCCACGTCCGCGACGCTGCCACGGGTCAGCCCCTCGAGGCGGAGCTCGTGATTGACGAGATGGCGCTGCCCGACGGACGTTGGCTCAGCTCAAGTTCCGCGAAGGGGCGTTTTCACTTCATCGTCGTGCCGGGAAGCTACACGCTACGCGTCAGCGCCGAGGGTTATGCGAGCCAAGTGCTGGCGTTGACGGTCGCCGACGCACCTTTTGAGGAGCTATCGATCGAACTCGAAGGCCTCGGTGGGCGCATCGTCGTCCACGAGGACTTCGAGGGCCTCGGGGTCGCCACGCGTTGGACGGCCGGCCTTCCAGGGGACAGCGCGAGCGACGGGCAATGGGTCTGGGGCGAGCCGGAGGGCAGCTTCAGCGGCTCGATCGGCTCGGGGCTGAGCTTCGGCAATGCGCGCCTCGATCGAAGTGCGGGCGGGGGCCACTTCGCCTTTGTCACCGGCAACCAGAAGGCGGCGAGCTTCAGCAGCGACGATGTGGACGGGGGCGTGACGACCCTCGTCTCGCCCGCCTTCGACCTATCGGGTCTTTACGGTGTGCGTGTAAGTTGGCAGTACTGGTTTCGCAAGGAGGCGCTCGATCCCCTCGACCGCTTTGAGGTCGAAGCCTCTTTAGATGGTGGCACGAGTTGGGTGCCGCTTGACCGTATCGCCGAGACCAGCGCCACTGCGGATGCCTCGCCGGCCTGGGTCGGGCGCTCGCTCGTACTCGACGAGTTCCTGCGGCCCGCTGCGGATCTGCGTCTGCGCTTTCGCGTGTTCGATGAGGGTGCCGAGAATGTCGTTGAGGCGGCTCTCGACGAATTCCGCATCCGGGGCTACGAGCTCGCCACTGACGGCGAGATTGCGGGGGTCCGAGTCGCCGGTGCCACGCGCACGATCCTTCGTTGGGATCCTGTACCCGGAGGAGACGGTGCTGTGTACGACGTCGTGCGCGGCGAGCTCTCCAGTCTCAGCAGCCGCGGCGGCAGCGGAGTCGAGCTGGGTGCCTTGGACTGCATCGAGGAAGATTCGTCCGATACCAGCAGCTCGGGACATCCGGACGAGCAGAAGCCGCCAGCGGGTACAGGGCGATACTACCTCGTGCGCTTCAGCCTCGGGAAGAGTCTCGGTGACTGGGGCCGGGGAAGTGCCGGCGGAGGGCGCCACGGAAGTGGCGGCTGCACTTCGGATTGAACGACGTCTTGACAGGGGGGGATCCTGGGGGCATTATCTTAGTGAGCATATGCTCATAATTTCTCGAGGAAGTGACGACTCAACGGTCGTCCTGGCCCCGAGCAAAAAGGAGATACGCCATGCCAGGAAGAGATCGTTCTGGACCTTTGGGAAGCGGCCCTAAGACGGGGCGAGGGATGGGGCCTTGTGGCCGTGGACTGGGCCCGAGCGGCCACGGCAGGGGTCGTGGCGCCGGGTGGGGTCGTGGCAGGGGTCTCTTCGGGCGCTCGCGAATTGCGGCCGAAGCTGAGGCAGCGG
>CAYSMT010000455.1:0-3035 GCA_964432135.1 uncultured Acidobacteriota bacterium | reverse complement strand
CTGGTGGGAGTTGATCACCCCTTGATCGATGAGGGTTTCTCCGAGCCTTCGCGCCATCTGACAACCTCTCTCACCGGGCTGAGCCCGCGCTACCGATGATAACGCGGAACGGGCCGGCGCAAACGCCGGCCCGTCGTCTTCTCGGTATCAGGCCGAAGGGCTCATTCCGCGTGGAGCTTTCGGTCGAGGGTCCCTGTTGGAATCGGCGGGCCTACTTCTTCTGCTCGCGCATTGCGGCCTTGCGGGACAGGCGCACGCGGCCCTGCCCGTCGATATCGATGACCTTCACGAGCACTTCGTCGCCTTCCTCGATCTCGTCTGTGGTGTTTTGAACCCGATGCTCGGCGATTTCGGAAATATGCAACAGCCCCTCGACGCCGGGAAGGATGGCGACAAAGGCGCCGAAGTTCGTCGTGCGCACGACCTTGCCCATGTAGATATTTCCGAGCTCGGCCTCTGCAGTGAGCTCACGAACGATATCCGCGGCGCGTTCGGCGCTGGCCAAGTCGATGGAGGCAATATCGACGCGTCCGTCGTCTTCGATGGAGATGTCGCAGCCCGTGCGCTCCTGGATCGATCGGATGACCTTTCCGCCCGGACCGATGACGTCGCGGATCTTGTCCTTGTTGATGAAGATCGTGATGATGCGCGGAGCCCAACGCGAGACCTCCTCGGCGGGTTTGTCGATGGTGGCGGCCATGATCTCCAACAGGCGCAACCGCGCCTCCCGCGCCTGCTCGAGCGCTGCCGTCATGATCTCGCGCGTCACGCCGCCGATCTTGATGTCCATTTGTAGTGCGGTGATGCCGTCGCGGCTGCCGGTGACCTTGAAGTCCATGTCACCGTGGTGATCTTCAGCACCCGCGATGTCGGTCAGCACGGCATAGCGGTCGTCTCTCTTCACGAGCCCCATGGCGATCCCGGCCACCGGCTTGCGCAGAGGAACGCCGGCGCTCATCAGCGACATCGAGCCGCCGCACACAGCCGCCATCGAGGAAGAGCCGTTCGATTCCAAGGTCTCGGAGACGACGCGTACCGTGTAGGGGAAGTCGTCGACCTCGGGCATCATGGGTCGAAGGGCGCGTTCGGCAAGGGCGCCGTGTCCAATCTCACGTCGGCCGGGACCGCGCAGGAAGCGAACCTCCCCAACGGAGAAGGGAGGGAAGTTGTAGTGCAGCATGAAGCGCTTCTCGCCCTCGATGTCGACCTGATCGATGCGCTGAGTGTCCGAGGAGGTTCCGAGGGTCGTCACGACGAGGGCCTGGGTCTCGCCACGGGTGAACAGCGCCGAGCCGTGAGTGCGGGGCAGGACCTTCGTCTCGACGCTGACTTTGCGGATCTCATTGAGGGCGCGGCCATCGAGGCGCTTGCCCTCTTCGAGGATGAAGCTGTGGAGGATCTCGTCTTGGAGATCGTAAAAGCAGCTTTTGACCTGCGCCGCGGCCTCGGGCGCAGCGTCCTCGGGAAGGCTCGCGACGAGCATGTCCTTGACGGCATCGATCTCCCGATAGCCGGCGAGCTTGTCTTTGATCTGCATCGCGGCGAGCAGCGCCTGTCGTCCCTTCTCCCGGACCATCTCGACGATTTCCGCCGGAATCTCGGGTGAGACGAAGGGGCGCTTCTCCTTGCCGGCCTCCAACGCGAGTTCTTTTTGCAGCGCGATCAGCGGCTGGCAGGCCTCTTCTCCCGCGAAGAGGGCGCCAATGACGTCGTCTTCGCTCGCCTCGTTCGCGCCCGCCTCGACCATGACGATGGCCTCTTCGCTGGCGGCGACGATGATGTCGATAGAGCTGCTTTCGAGCTCTTCTCTCGTGGGATTGATCAGGTACTTGCCGTCGACGAAGCCGACCCTCACTGCCGCGATCGGCGTGTGCCAGGGGATGTCTGAGAGCGAGAGCGCGAAGGAGGCGCCCGTCACGGCGAGGACGTCGGGGTTGTTCTGCTTGTCGCTCGAAAGTACGAAACAGATGACCTGGGTTTCATGGGCCCAGCCGCTGGGAAAGAGGGGGCGCAGCGGACGGTCGATCAGCCTCGCGGTAAGGGTCTCCTTCTCGTTCGAGCGCCCCTCACGTTTGAAGAAGCCGCCGGGGATCTTGCCACCAGCGTACATCGCCTCTCGGTACTCGACGGTTAGGGGAAGAAAGGGAACGTCCTTGACGGCATGGGCAGCCTGCGCGGTCACAAGTACCACGCTCTCACCATGCTGTACTGTCAGCGAGCCGCTGGCCTGCTTGGCCATCTTGCCGGTCTCGACGATGAACGGTCGGCCTCCGAGATCACATTCCTTGCGAAGTACGGACACACTTAGCTCCTTTGCGCAGCTCTGCGCAGGTCCGCACGACAGGAAGCTGTTGCCGATCTCGAGTCTCTGGTGGCGAGTGGGCTGTGTAGCGAAGCGCACCGAGGGGCGGTCGAGCGCACGGCTTTCGCCAAGACGCTCCCCGATCGCCATGCGCCTGAGTGAGCTTGGCTACGCAGTCCAGTCACTTGAGGCTCGTGATCCGCCTCCCCCTGACGAGCGGAAGGGATCGTTGGCCGGCGCATCGCAGAAGCGAGGCGCCGGATCTTGTGCAGAAGCTCGCTATTTGCGGATGCCGAGCCCCTGGATGAATCCGCCGTATTCGGCGGGGTTCTTTCGGCGGTAGTAGCGCAGGAGGCGCCGGCGGCGACCCACCAACTTGAGCAGACCGAGTCTTCCGTGATGGTCGTGCTTGTGGATCTTGAAGTGCTCAGTGAGATGGCGAATACGTTCTGTGAGCATCGCGATCTGAACCTCGGTCGAGCCCGTGTCTCGATCGTGATGGCGGTAGTCGTTGCTGACTTCGATCTTTTTCTCTTTGCTCAGTGGCACGGTCGTCCTGCTCCTGCGCGCGCGGGGAGAGCCCGCCGCTGACTCGCACCGCCTCGTGTCGGGGTGGTACGAAACCACCGCTCACCAAGCGGCCGACAATGAAAACAACGCACGCTGGCTTAAGGCGCAGCGCGGCGGGATGCTAGCACCGCGGGGCGATGGTCGCAAATCGCTGTCAAGAGGG
>CAYSMT010000454.1:0-3036 GCA_964432135.1 uncultured Acidobacteriota bacterium | reverse complement strand
GCCCTGCCGGAAGGTTCCCTTGAGCAGTCGCGCGACCTCCTCGAGCACCTGGTCGCCGGCTTGGTGTCCCCAAGTGTCATTGATCGGCTTGAAGCCATCGAGATCCATTACGACGACAACCAGCGGCATGCCGCGACGGGTCGCGCGGGCGACCTCCTTCTCGAGCTGGGAGTACAGGAAGCGACTGTTTGGCAGACCGGTCAGCGCATCGGTCATCGAGTTCTGACGCGTGTTCTCGAAGAGCGAGGCGTTACGCAGGGCACGCGCAGCCTGCGGGATAGCGCTTTCGAGGATCCGCAGATGATCGGATGAGAAGGCGTCCTTCTGCGGGGAGTAGAACGCGAGCACACCGAGAATGCCGTCGGCATCTTCGATCGGGACAACGGTCTGGCTCTGGGCTGTGATGCCCTGTTGCTCGGCCTGCCAACCAAGGTCGACTCGGGGGTCTGCATTGAGGGCGGGTTCGGATAACTCGAAGACCCAACCCGTGATGCCTTCACCGCGGGCGAAGGAACGACTGGCAAGCACCGATTGCAGCGGCCCCTCGACGTGGCGCGGGACGACGAGCTCTCCGTGGGGATCCGAGAGGTAAATCGCGCAGGAGCTTGCCGGGAGCAGATCGAGGAACTGCCCGACGATCAGCGCGCAGGTGTCAGCAACGTCGAGGGTCGTGCCGAGCTTGCGCGCCAGGTCGTAAAGCATGCCCGCTTCGCGCTGAGCGCTACCGAGTCCGGCAAGGACGAGATTGTCTTCCTCGGAGGTGGCCGTGTGTTCCTCGAGCTCTGCCAACGCCTGGAGGTGGTCGAGGGTGCTCTCGATCCCCTCGGCGTGACGGCAGTAGAGCTCTGCGAGGCGCGGGTCGATCCGCGTTCCTGAGCGCCGGGCCACGAAGGCGACGAGGGTCTCAATGGGCGGCAAGCTGTCGGGACCGTGGGTGTGATGCACATGATCCAGCTCGTCGGCTAGCGCGATGATGCGTGCACCGATGCAGATCTCGCTTCCCCGTAAGCGCTCGGGATAACCGCTTCCGTCCCAGTTCTCGTGGTGGTAGCGAATTGACGGGGCGATCGGGCGAGGGAAGGGGATGCGCCCGATGATCGCCGCGCCGAGCTGCGTGTGCTCGCGCAGACGCTCGGACTCGCTCGGAGAGAGTGACTCGGGATGTTGCAGGAGTTGATCCGGTACGCCGAGCTTGCCGATGTCGTGCAGCAGCGCTGCGGCCGAGAGCGACTCCAACCAGGTCTCGTCGAGGATCTCGTCGCTTTGAACCTCGTCGGGATGGTCTAATACGAGGCGGCCCAGGGCGTTCGCGTAAGCCTGAACCCGCCGTGCGTGACCCCGTGCGTTTGGATCGCGCGTGTCGATAGCCAGGGCAAAGGCCTCCATCATCCGACTGTGGAGACGGCGGAGGTCGTCGAGGTGGCGTTGCCGCCCTCGTGAACGCTCGATCACGCTCCAGACGAGGGTGTAGGCGATGGCTGTCGCAGGGATGCCGAGCAGAATGGCGACGATGCCCACCTGCCCGACCGCAGCCCAGATTCCGAGGGCCGAGAGCGCGGAGATGATGTTGGTCAGCCCCGTCCAGGAGGAGAGCGCCCGCATCCGCGCGATCACCGAGCCTCCGCGACGCAAGCTGTTGATTAACGCGACGATCCACAGATTGACCACATAGCAGCTCAGCGCGGCGGCCATCGTCGGCCACACGAGCTGCGCGAGGGCGATCTCGCGAATGCGAAAGCCAGCGGGCGCCAGTGTCTCCAGCACCCAGCCGCCGGCCAGGGCGGAGATGACGAGCACCGAGCCATTGGCAAGGCGCACCGGCCAGCTCCGCGTGTGGCGGGTCGAGCTGAGGAAGCCGTCGACTCCAGCGAGAACTGCCGCGGCCGCTGGCCCCCCCCAGAGCATCACGCCGATGACCAGCGGCTCGGAGACCGACAGCACGATCGAGGTCTTGGGAAGTTGGAGCGTGAACTGGGCGAAGCAGGCTACGAGCGCGAGGGAGAGGCCTAGAGCGAGCAGCGCTGGAAGGTCGGCGTGGAACAGGGGGATGAGCGAGCCGACGAAGAGCACGATGCCGAGAACCGTCTGCGCCGCACGCGCCCAGGGGGCACGTTCCATGGCCGTGGCGCCAGCGCTCTCGATATTCGTGCTCACAAGACTCCCTTCCGCTCAACACCTAACAATCACCATGCCATTGAGCGCGGGACAAAGCGGTAGGTTACGAACGGATATGGTTACGAAAACGGGAGCCTCGGCCGTTGCGGATCGCGCTCGCGCTTTCTCTGTCCATAGATCGGACGAGTTGTCCTTTCCCCGGCCGCGGCACCATATTCCCCACGCGGTGGGTCGGTCGCCGGCGAGATGCCGGGAAGCCCGAAACGGAGAGTGGTTTGGCAACAGCTCAAGCGCCCACCATCGAGGCGAGGGGGTCCGCCTCCTGGGTGGCCTGTATAGAGGGCCTCGCCGAGAAGATTGGAGCTCGCATCGCGGGTCGCGGGGAGCTTGTTGACATCCTCGTCTTGGAGGTGGTTGAGGATGAGATCGAGGCCGTCTCTCAACGCGTAGCGGCCTATCGCAAGGCCGGTGCGCGCACCTTGTTGTGCTCCGTGCCGGCAGGCGCTACCACGCTACGCAGCGCGCTGCTCGATGCCGGAGTTGACGATCTCGTCACGCCGCTTGCTGGCGACGCGGAGCTCCTCCATCGCTTGCGCCGGTTGCTCTCGCGAGTGCGTTCGATGGGTTCTTGTCCCCAGAAGAGCGCCGCGGGCCTTGAGCAACAGGTTCTTTTCCAGGCCGTCGTCGATGCGCTGCCCCTCTCGCTGCACGCCATCGATCGCAACGCACGGGTCGTCGTCTGGAACCGTGGCCGGGAGGCCGGGCCCTTCGGTCGCAGCAAGGGCGAGGTCCTCTCGCAGGACCTGTTCAGCGTCATCGGCGATGACCCGGCATTGCGTCGCGAGTACGAGGAGGTCTTCGAGCAGGGAGTGGGCCGGGTTACCGAGGTGCGGGGAGGAGGGACGACGCCGCCACGCACCT
>CAYSMT010000453.1:0-3039 GCA_964432135.1 uncultured Acidobacteriota bacterium | reverse complement strand
GGAAGGATCCCTAACGCAGCCACGGGGTTGCGGGAAGGGGCGCACCGTTGAGGGCTCACCTCAGACTCAATGAGGTATTGCAGCAATACTTTGATATCGAATTATTTGATCTTGATTGATAGACCCAAATCACGACAAGAACGTCCAAGGCGTTCGAGACGCTTGGCTGACAGGGCTCCCATGTCCCGGCGAATGGCCTCGGCCTGCTCGGGAAAGAGCTCCCGGATCAACGCATCACCTTGCGAACTGAGATGGACAGCGATGTAGCGTCGATCCCGGTGGCTTCGGACCCTCTGGACGAGCCCTCGACGCTCGAGGTTGTCGATCACCGTCGTCATGTTGCCCCCGCTGACTTGTAGCTTGCGCGCCAGATCGCGCTGGCAAAGCGGTCCGCAGTGAAACACGGCCTCGAGCACACCAAACTGGCCAAGGGTCAGCCCTTGCGGAGCTAAGCGAGAGGCTAGGCGCGTCTTGAGGCTCTCGGCCGCTCGAATCAGCTTGAGCCAGGTGTCGAGGGCCCTTTCCCGACCTGCTCCGGTGGCTGCTGGTCCGGCGGAGACCAGTTCCACCGACATGAGTGCCAAAGAATCGTCGGAGACGGCTCCTTGCGCAGAAGCCCTGTTCCGTTTCTTCTTCTCCCGCTTTTTGCCCACGGAGAACCTCTAGCCCATCCTGTGTATGAGCCCTCGGCTGCGACCACGCCGCCGGGAGCTGGCTCTCTTTCGATCACTACGGGATCGAATAGTTCTTATTCAAACTATCTCCCCGCAAGCCACCTGACAAGGGGGCACCAGGTAAAAACACGTAAAACGGGCCCTTGGTGTGCAGAACCACTTCCAGAATTAGGTTAGATTGCTCGCGGAGGCCCCTATGAGGACGCTGCGGACCTTTCTTTCCAAGCACAGCTTGTGGGTCGGCTTCCTGGCGGCTTTCTTGCCGCTACTTTTGCTCATCGCGCTTCAGTCACGTTGGCTGATGGAGCTGCGCGAGTCCTCTCGTGACGCCCAGCAGACGGTGATCAATAACTACCTTGAGGCGGTGACCTCGCGAACCGAAGGCTTCTACACGCGAGTCGCTGAGCGAGCGCTCAACCTCCCGCCAAGCCTTTTTAGCCAAGGCAAGCTCAACAAGGCCGGTCACTTCTTCAAAAAGAGGGACATCGTCGGCGCCCGAAGACTCTTCGTCTACAACCTGGCACCAGGACAAGAACGGGAGCTCCTGGTCTTCGCCCCGGGACAGCCTTGGCCTCTCGAGGAGGTCTCTCGAGAGATGCAGAACGCGGTCTGGGTCGCCTGCGCCCCATTCTGGGCCCTCGCCAAAAAACAGACACCACTCGACTCGGTCACCCTCGCCTCTGACGAGAGGGATCCAGCCTATCGAACGATCCTATTGCCCATTTCCGACGAGTGGTCTCGCCTTGTCGGGGTCGCAGGGATGATCATTGATGAGGATTACTTTCGGGACAAACTACTTTCGTCCATCATCGAGGACTCGACGCACTGCTTCTTTTCGGGCGCTGACCTCCAGAACGTGCTCGTCACCGTGAGAGACGGAAGTGGCGAGAAGGTCATCTCTCCAGAAGATGGGTTGGGACAGCAGGATGAGGTCCGACGCGGGTTCAGCTTTGTTTTCACCGACTATCAGGTCGCGATCCGCAGCCGGCACCGCACTGCCGAGCAATGGGCAAGCGCGAACTTCGAGTTGAACATCACGCTCTCGATCCTCGTCGCCGTACTTCTCCTCGGTGGCATCATCCTCGCTCTGCGCACGGCTTTGAGGGAAATCAAGCTATCGCAAATGAAAACGGACTTCGTCTCGAACGTCTCCCACGAGCTACGAACACCGCTGGCGTCGATCCGGGTCTTCGGTGAGTTCCTTCGCCTGGGGCGAACGCGAACACCTGAGAAGGTCCGTGAGTACGGCGAGTTCATCGAGATGGAGAGCCGACGGTTGACTCGGCTGATCAACAACATCCTCGACTTTTCCCGCATCGAGTCCGGACGAAAGGACTACAACCGAGAGACGATTGACCTGCGTGAGGTCATGGATGACACGCTCCGCTGCTTTGATGTGCGGCTGCGCAAGAACGGCTTTACGGTGATCTACGACGAGCCACAAACCCTGATCCCCTCGGCTCGCGTCGACCGGGACGCCATCACCCAGGCTCTCGCCAACCTCATCGACAACGCGGTCAAGTACTCGGGAGACTCACGAGAGATCGTGGTGGGCCTCGGAATGCGCGACGACCAAGCCCAGATCTGGGTGCAAGACTTCGGCATTGGCATCTCGAGGCAAGAACGCGAGCACATCTTTGACCGCTTTCATCGAGTTGGTTCTTCATTGAAGCATGATGTCAAGGGCTTCGGTCTCGGGCTTTCGATCGTCGCCCACATCGTCGAGGCCCACGGCGGCACGGTGACCGTGAGCAGCAAGCCGGAAAAGGGAAGCACCTTCACGATCAACCTGCCACTGTGTGGAACTGCGGGTGCTGCTGGTGGCGCCCCAGTCGAAGAGCAGGGCGAACGCATCCCTACGCCCGGTGAGAGTAAAGAGGAAGAGAGTCAAGAGGAAAGCGGATGACAAAAGTGCTCATTGTCGAAGACGACGAGTCGATGGCCATTGCTCTGCGCGACGGCTTCGAGTATGAAGACTTCCAAGTTCTCCAAGCAAGCGACGGAGAAGAGGGGCTGCGTCTCGCATTGCATGGAGAACCTGATCTGATCATTCTCGATCTCATGCTGCCCAAGATGAGCGGCCTCGATTTGTGCCGTGCCGTACGGGAGCAGGGGCATAGCCTCCCCATCATCATGCTCACCGCTCGCGGGCAGGAGGCCGACAAGGTACTCGGCCTCAAACGCGGCGCGGATGACTATGTGACCAAACCCTTCAGCTTTCTCGAGCTGATGGCACGGGTCGAGGCACTGATGCGACGCGCCGGAGGCTTTGCCGGGGAGCTCAAATCTCTTTCCTTCGGTGACGTCGAGCTACAGTTCGAACGACACATCGCGACCAAGGGCGGACGAGAACTCGCCGTGTCTC
>CAYSMT010000452.1:0-3045 GCA_964432135.1 uncultured Acidobacteriota bacterium | reverse complement strand
CGACTTCGATCCTCAGGTCGCGCCGGCGGCGATCGACGAGGAGGGCATCCACAGTTGCCTGACGAATCTCGTCTCGAACGCGATCGATGCTTGTGAAATGAGCGATAAGGCGAGCAAGCATGTCGTTCTCTCGGTATGCGATCACGATGGCATCCTCTGCTACGAGGTTTCTGATGATGGTTGCGGGATGGACTACGAGGTTCAGCGCAAGGTCTTCACGAACTTCTTCTCGACCAAGGCCGCTGGTCGGGGAACGGGGCTCGGGTTGCTGGCGACGAGGAAGATCGTGCAGGAGCACGGGGGCCGCGTGGCCTTCGAATCAGAGCGGGGCAACGGCTCCGTGTTTCGGATCGAGCTCATCCGGGAGAATCTTCCGGAGCCCGATGAGATGGCGGCCGAGGCGTCTTCGGGCGAAGAGCACAACGCATAGGGAGGCGGGATCATGGTGCGGGCCGAGGAAAAGACCGTTCTCGTCGTAGAGGACGAACCAGATGTGAGGCTCTTCTTGCAGACCGTGCTCGAAGATGCCGGTTTTCAAGTCATCACGGCGGCTGACGGGGAGCTTGGCTGGCAGGCGATCGTCGAGCACAGGCCGGACTTCATTTCTCTGGATTTGATGCTACCCCGGCGTACCGGACACCGTCTGCTACGGGATCTGCGCGCTGACCGGGAACTCGCCCAAATTCCGTTGGTCATTGTCACAGCGCATGCCGACGATGAGCTCGGTCGCGACGACCCTGGTGGTGTTCTCAATAGCATCGTTGCCGAAGGGCCTGGAAAGCTGCTGCGCAAGCCCGTTCGTCCGATCGACTTCGTACGCTGCGTGCAGCAGGCTCTCGGCATTGAACCGAGCGCAGAGGTCGAGGACAAGCTCGACCTCAAGGGGCAGATGCAAGAGCTGATGGGAGATGCCGAGCCGGACGCACTGCGTGCCGCGCTCGCCGAACTGCGGAAAAGGTGAGTCATGAGTGAGCGAACGGCCTTCAAGGTGCTTGTTGTCGATGACGAGCCCAATGTCACGACCTATCTGGAAACCTTGCTGCAGGATGCCGGCTATGAGACGGTCTGCGCCGCGGACGGCGTGGAGGGGCTCGAGCGGGCTCGGGACGAACGGCCGGACCTGATCACGCTGGACATCACGATGCCGCGCAAGTCCGGGATCCGGATGTATCGCGAGATGAAGGCGGACCCCGAGCTGGCCAAGATCAAGGTCGTCGTCGTCACTGCCGTGACGGGCAAGGGACACGACGCGCATCAGTTCGAGCATTTCCTCGAGACGCGCGCCAGCATTCCCCCACCCGACGCCTTCGTGGCCAAACCCATCGAGCGCATGGCTTTTCTCGAGCTCGTCGCCGAGCTTCTTGGCTGAGCGGGGTGGTGTTCAGGTGGTTTTGCGTCGCAGCGCGAGTCGACGCTGTTCGGAAGCCCGGGTCATCGCTTCCCTGCACGACGGCAACGCACGACCAGGTAGCCGCCGAGGTAGCAGAAAGGCGGTCGGTCCGCGAGGCGTTCGGCAGCGTAGGCCAAACCGCGAAAGAGGGGCCAAGCGTCGTTCGAGGCGCGCGAGCGGAAGTACTGTAGCGGGAAGAGCCAGGCGCCGGTTATGTGCTCGACCTCGAGCCCTGTCGCGCCGAGTTGTCGGCGCAGTGCTCGTGCGTGGGTCCAACGTGTCGGCTCGTCGAAGTGTGGTTCGCGTCCGGAGGCTCGCAGCAGGGCGCGTAGGGCGGCCTTGACGGGAATCTTGAGCGCGCGAAGGAGTCCATGGGGCGAGAACCAGTTGTATTGTACGAGGATGAGACGCCCACCGGGGCGCAGGACTCGTCGTATCTCGCGGTAGGCTGCGTCTTGGTCTGGAATGTGCTGGACGACTCTCACGCAGGTGATCGTGTCGGTGCTTTCCGAGGCGAGGGGGATATCGGTCGCTGAGGCCCAGATCAGCTCCACGCTCTGGGTTAGGGGTTTCGCGTCGAGCCCTTCGCGGGCGATATCGAGCAGGCGCCGACTACGGTCGAGACCCAGCAGGCGCTCGGCGCGTGGCGCGAAGTGGCGCAGGAAGCGGCCGTGGCCACAGCCGAGGTCAAGCAGGAGCGTCGCCGGCTCGTCGCCGAAGGCCCGATCGAGCGCCGCCGCTTCGATCTCGGTCATATAGCGTCCAAAGCTGCCGCGGAAGGCGCGGTCGTAGTCCGTGCGCTCCCAAAACCCCGCCTTGCGTTGAGCCAGGAGTTCGTCCCCGAGCGGGTTGTTCATCGCGTTTGGATCCTCTTGAGCAGACCGCGAGCATCGGTCAGAAAGACGTCCGATCGACGGGTGAGCTCGTGGAGCAACCCGTCGTACCATGTTTGTTGGTCAGGTTCTTGGCTCGAGTAGTTGTTGGGGTGGAGGTTGATCATGATCACCTTGCCCGTCTCGGCGGCGCGCTTGCACAGGCAGCGAAGGTAGTTCGTTGCGCCTCGCAGGTCCAGGCCAAGTCCGGTGACAGAGAAGAGGGTCGAGTCCATCACGTGAAGCGGAATCTCCATCAGATCTCGGCGAAGGCGCCGGGGCCCCGGCAGCGGCATGCTCTCCGCTGCGAGCCGTGAGCGGTCCATCACCGTCGAGTCGTAGGCCAGGCCCGCCAGCTCCATCCCGTCGAGCACTTCGCTGCTCAGGCGCAGGTAATGCATCCGCAGCCCGTGGATGGGCTGTCCTGCCCAGCGTTCAAGCTCGCGGGCCTCTTCGGCGAGGGCCTTGGCGTCGTTGGGCGACTGGCCGTGGAGTCCGATCTCACGGCCTCGCGCAGCGACGAGGGCCAGAGCGCGCTCCCTTCGGTCGGCATCGTAGGCGATGCCCCGACCCTGGCGGACGGCGAAGAAAAATGTCGAGCTCACACCAGCGCGATCCTCGGCGTCAAGCAGTGGTTCGAGCACCTCCCAGGGATCGCGCCCAAAGGCGGCGGCAGCGATCCCCCACCAGTTGTGCAGGGCCTGGCGTGGCCGCCAGCGGCCGAAAAGGTTCTGGCGCGCGATGTTGACGCCGTAGCGCAGCAAGAAGCCGTCGACGAAGTGC
>CAYSMT010000451.1:0-3047 GCA_964432135.1 uncultured Acidobacteriota bacterium | reverse complement strand
TGCTCACCCCAAGACAACATCCCCGCGCAGCGCCCCAGAACGAAGGTCAGGATGAGCCGAATCTGAGCCCGGCGCAGCAGTGTGTCCTCCTCGTCGACCAGGACGTCTCCTCCAGCAGCCGCACCCACGAGAGGTCGCAAGCCCGCAAGAGCGGCGAGCAAACCGTAGCTACTCATGTAGTAGGCGACGCTGAGCTCGGGGCAAAAGTCCCGTGCGAGGCGGCGCAGCCCGTGCAGGGAGCGAAGAAAAGTGCTCAGCGAGGTCGCCCCGGTCGTCAGCCCCGAAGCGAGGGGCGTGCAGATCGTCTCTTCCTCTGACGGGATGGCGTGCATCGTAGCAAGGACGACCTCATGCCCGCACGAACGCAAGAAGCGCACCCAACGCGTGGCATGACAGGACGATGCCGGCCCGAGGAAGAGCACTCTCATGCGCCTTTTCCCTCTCGCTCAGACAACGCAAGAGCAGGCCCCGCTTGGGGCGCTTCGGCCGCCGCCCGCGCAAACACCAGCTCGCGCTCGACCATGCCCACGATGATCCAGAAATAGAAGAACACCCGCTGCGCTTCGAAGCGCGCACCGCTCGCCATGCACAAGAGCATCGACACAGCCCCACCGAGGATGCCGACGGCCAACCAGATGTACAAGGGGTCTTCGAGTAAACGCGTCGCCGCAACGGCGTGCCGAATCAACGACGCGAAGATCAGCAGCAACACCAACAACCCAACCGCCCCCTCTTCAGTGCCAATCTGACAGTACGACGAGTGCGCTCCCTTGGCGCGCCTGAGGGTTCCGTAACGCCGGAACATCTCCGAGAAGGTCTTATATCCGGAGCCAATCACGGGGGAGGAGTACATCATCGCCGGCAACGACTTGTACTGCTCGATTCGCATCTGAGTCGAGTCATCCGCGACCTGGGCAACGGCGAGATCACCTGTTTCCTCCGTCGTCTGCTTGACGCGTTCGACCATTTGGGCAGGCACCCAAAGCTGATAGGAAAGCGCCGCGATGGCAAAGATGATCAGCAGCTTGCGCGCGCGAAAGAGCGCGACAGCAAGCAGGCCACCCACGGCGGCGATCCAGGCCCCGCGGGAGAGCGTCAGCAAGAGCGCAAAGGAAACGACCGCCGACCCGAAGAGAAACCACAGGGTCAGAAAGCGCGAACGCAGACGGTTCGTGCCCAACACGACGAGCATCGGCAGGTAGAGTGCCATCGCACCGCCGAAGATGTTCTCCTGCGTCGCGAGCAGGGCTGAGGCACGATGACGCTCGAGGGTGCCCGTAACGAAAGCCATGAAGGAATGGTCGATCGCCGAGATCGCATTGAGAAAGAGCGAGGCGGTGCAGGCGATGAGCACGAGGACTTGGTCGCGCCGCGAGCGCAACACATGGAAAGAAACGGGGAGGAAGACCAGATAGGCGAGGTGATTCTTCGACCATGCGAGCACGTTGAAGAGCGATGTCTGCCAGCTCAACCAACTATGCACCGCCGAGGCGATGATCATCAGCGCGTAGATCAGGACGATGCGACCTGTCGGGCACGCAACCCCCTCCTTGCCCCCCATGCGGTTCGCCCGCGCCCAGATGAAGAGCGCGTAAAGAATCATCAACGTCTCGGCGTTGACGGCTGGTATGGGGATCAAGTCGGTGGGAATCAGGTCGAAAGCTGGTACGGCGAAGGCGAGCAACGCGAGACCAACGGCTGGCCGACGCAAGGTCTGCAGCAACAGCATGATGCCAAAGAAAGACATCAGACCGTACTTCACCGCCGGAAAGGGAAAGGCGTAGGCCACAGCGACGCAGCCCAGGCAAAGCACGACGAGCATGATCTCGTTGGCGGCGAGAATGACCTCGCGAGGGTCCGGCGCGGAGGTCACGGCTCCGGGAGCCTTCTCGTCGGCGGCTGCGATGAGGCGGCCGCTCATCGACACGACCGAAGCGACATGAATGCGGACTGCCAGCCCCTCGCGAAACCGAAGAAGCGGTGCAACACCCCATGCTCCGGGATCGCATCGCCCGGATCGAAGGGTTCACCACAGAAGGCCCGACGCGTCATCCGGTCTAAGATAAGGCGCTTTCGCCAAGCGAACCAGCCGGGTAGGCCGCCCGGGTGCTCGGACAGGAGACCTCAGCCATGCCGCGCCTCGCCTTTCCGATACCGCTGCTGCTGGGACTCATGCTGTCAGCATGCGCTCCGGCTCAGCCCCCGCTCCCGGACCGACCCGCGATGCTCTTCACGCGCCCCCCCTTTGAGGCGATCTACTGCGAGACCCCCCCCCTCCGCGAAGAGCTCGACGGCCCCATCGTCATCGCCGCCACGCCGGGCGAGTACGAGAGCGCCAGTCTCGGCATCTTTACGCGGCGCGAGCTGCGTGCCGCCCGGATCAACGTGGGCCCTCTCCACTCTGAGGACGGTGTAACGATCGGTCCGGAGGCGGTCGAAATCCGCTCCACGCGCTACATCAAGCCTTACCCCCGCTGGACGGCCATCCGCAAGCATCCGCGGCCACCGGGCTTTCTCGACAAGGTCGACTCGATCGATCTCGAAGCGAACACGAGCCATCAGTTTTGGCTCACGCTGCGCGTGCCCGAGGATGCCGCCGCCGGGCACTACAGGGGAGAGATCCGCTTCGAGGCCGAGAAACTGGAGGCGCTCTCGATTTCGCTGGAGCTGACCGTCTACTCCTTCACCCTCGACGAGGCCGGGCCGGACTACTTCCTCGCAGGCAACAACCTCCCCCTTGAAGAGGAGCAGCTACGCGATGCGCACCTTCACGGGATGAACACCTTGCTGATCAATCACGGCTGGGCCAAGCAAGTCGTACCCCGTTTCGAGGATGGCCGTTTTTTCTATCCCCCGGAGCTTGGTCGATTGCCGGAGGTCGTCGCGGCGGCTCGACGCCACGGTCTCGGTACCGACCGCCCCTTTGGGATCGGCTTCTATTCACATCTCACACGCTCCATACCTGCCGCACTCTCCGCCGCGGGAATCACTGGACCCGGTGGCGAGAGCGTGCGCGCCCTCGACTACAACACGGGCTACGAAAAGCT
>CAYSMT010000450.1:0-3048 GCA_964432135.1 uncultured Acidobacteriota bacterium | reverse complement strand
AATCACGATGGATCCGCCCGATCGGGCGATCGGCTCTGCGGGGCAGAACATAGGTTTCGAGACGACCGCGATCAATTGCCGGCTAGAATCGTGCATCCGCCGCCTCATCAGGGCGAGCGCGAAACGACGCGTAGCTCATCGGACAGCTCATGGAGGCACCACACATGTCCTCTTCTCCCCATAAGATGCTGCCGAAAACCGAATCTGATTTTTCGGGTGTGCCCGCCTCGGGCAAATAGGAGCTGGCGCCGTGGATTTGGCAGAGAGGGACGATCTTGCCGAGTATGTGTCCGCCGCCCGGGCGGCCGCGCCCAAGGATTTCCTGCTCGGCGAAGGTAAGCTGCTCTTCCTTTGGGAGTGGAGGATCCACCAGCCGCTCGCTGGTTCCGAGGAGCGGGGAGATGAGGACGGTGGCGTACGCATCGAGCGCGTCGACCTTCGCAGCGGGCGGTCCACGCGCTGGCGCTTCCTCGTCGGCGCGGAGCCGGTAGATTTCGAACAGATCTGGAGCGGCGAGAGGGGCGTGAGACCCCCTGGCCGTTTTGCAGAGGCCGTCAGGCGTACTGTGAAAAAGCTGTGCGCCCGCGAGGGGCGTCTCGCTCCGCATGAGGGGCAAGGTACCCTCTGGGCCCGAGCTCGGGCGTGGTGTCTTGGCGATGATCCCGTGCGCTTTGCTTGGGAGCATGGTGTGCGGCGCGGCCCTTCGGGGACGGTCATGGCACCGGCCTTCGACACGGCCGGTGGCACCGCCCTGCCTGCTGTGGGCGAGGACTACCACGGGCCAGTGGTGCTTCGGGCTCGGGCGGCCGCATGGTTTGCTCACGAGATGGGACACGCCGCCCTTGAGGCGGAGTGTTTCGAGGCGATCCCGGGCGGTGCCGGAGCGCGTTTGATCGAAGAGCCCTTTGCTGGGGAGTGGCCCGCTGGATTTGCTTTCGACGATCTCGGTCATTCTGCCGGCTTTGCCGTGCTCTGGGATGGAGCTGGCCTGCACCCTCCCTGCGCTGCGGGACACTTTCGTCGTGCTTCGATCAGGGATCCGGCTTTGCCCGCGTTGTCGGTGACGCGTCTCGATGCAAGGAATGCACCGCGCCGAGCACTTTCAAGCTTTTCTGTTTCGACTCCCATCGTCGATTCCGTGTTCGCAGGGCGCTATGACCCTCTCAGCAAAGAGATCTACCTGGCCGTCAGGCTTCACGGTGAGCCCCCGGTCGGTAGCCGTTCACGTCGCCTGATTCAGGTCCGGGCCGATAGGGCCTGGGCAGGCTACTGTGCGGTCGATGCGGGGGAGGATGACGCGCTGGAATTCGCCACCTGCACGCGACAAGGCTTCATGCACGCAGTCATGGTCGGCGCGCCGACGAGTGCCCTCGACTCTGTACGCCTGGTCAGCGCGGAAGCCTCGATGACGAAGGGACTTGAGCGATGAAACGCGATGAGTTCGGTCGCGAGGAAACGGCTGATCAGGGGTTGTCAGTAGCAAGCGAGCCTGACCAACTGACCAAGCCAGACTGTTCATACGCTGTGTCCAACTGGAAGAAGGACTCCCTTCTCGTCGAGGTCGAGGTCGCGACCTCTCGTACCGCAGTGGGATGGGGTTGGGAAGGTGGGTGGCGTCCGCAGGAGACGGTTGCAGCGACTCGTCCGGTGCGCGCTCTGTCGGCCGAAAGCCCGGCACCGCAGGTGGTCGACGGGCTCATCGAGCGGGCCCGTGCTCTGCGCACCGATCTCGTCGATCGGGTGGGCCTTGATGCGGATGAAGTGGCCGTGCAGCTCTCGCACGCGCGGGTTGGAGAGGCGAAGCGTGACACCTACACGTCCATTCGGCGGACGATCTGTGCCGCGCAGGTGGCCCTGGGAGGACACGGGCATTTCTCTCCATGGGGCCGGGTCGCTCTTCTTCCTGAGGGAGTGCGCCGCTGGCCCACGGGCTGGATCGATGCCTTCGAGCGCTGGCGTCTTTGCGCAGGGCTTGGTCTCGCACCCACGCTAGCCGATCGCTCATTCGCCGAAATAACGGCGCGGGGCAGCGGGGTTCTTGATGTCTTTGCGGCGAGCGAACTGCTTCGCATCGAGGCGCAGCGATGGTTGCAGCTCCAATACGCCGGCCGGCTCGCGCCCGGCGTTCGCGTCGCCGGCCCTGGGTTTCGCGTCGAGGATCCAGGCTTCTTTCATCCCGCCGAGGGGGTGGATTGCGATGCACGGGGGGTGCCCGCGGAGCCCTTCACGGCCATTGCCGACGGGTGCTGGCGGGAGGGCCCATTCGATGGCGAGGGTCGTGCGATCGCCCCTTCTTGGAAGCGGCCGGCACGACCGGGGTGGCGCTCATTGCGCGTGTTCGCCCCTGAGCTGAGTCGAAGCGTTGTGACCTGCGGGGCCTCCTGGTTAGTCAGCCGCATCGTTTCTATCGGAGGCGTGCTTCTCGGTGCAGGTCTGAGTTACGACGCGGGCGAAGTCACCGGTCGTTGGGGGCCGGTGACGCTGCCCGATCCACCGAGTTGGATGAGATCGATCGATGGCGAACTGCTCGGTCGTGTCGCGGATGGAAGCGGTTTGCCGGTCGAGCTTGCCCCATGGCATCTTCCTGCGCGCCCGAATTGACCCGCTCCACTACGAGCCTCCAGATTGTCAGCAGGAGTCCCTTTCTACATCAGGAGATCATCATGAAAAAAGGTGGCGGGCTCGGCTTGATCGTGTTGATCATCGCGATGGCCATCGTGCTCTATCTGTGGGCGAGCAACGCCAAGGAGGTTATGCCCACCCTGCAAGGGGCCAGCCAGAAGGTCGAGGAGATCGCCGGTCCCGGCGAACTCCCGCGTCTCGAGCAGATGAAAGAGGCCACGGCTGAGCACGCGTCTGAGCTTCAAGAAGCGCTGGAGGAAAGCGGCAAGTGATGTGAGGTGAGCCCTCAACGGTGCGGGCCCTCCCGCAACCCCGTGGCTGCGTTAGGGATCCCCCCTCTCCTCCCGCATCCGGGACGGGTTTCCCGTCGACGTCTTCCTCTCCCCCCGTTTCTGCGCTTTTCTGGAGCCATGGAACACCAGAGAC